>DAORNX010000029.1:0-10477 GCA_035441225.1 Caulobacter sp. | reverse complement strand
GTCCTGGTCAAGGACGCCCCCTGCGGGGTCGCCGCTGCGCGGCCGCGAAGCGGTCCTTGAGCAGGCCGCCCGCCGGAGCAACACTGGCCGTCAAGACATAAGGGCGACCTCCGCCTTGATGCCGCCGGGCAGGGTTGCCTGACGCAGCGTCGGGCATGATCGGCTCGGGAAAACGCGGGGAAACGCCATGACGCCCAACTTCGTCACCATCCCGACCAACGGCATCAATCTGCGCGCCGTGGTCGAGGGATCCGGGCCGCTGGTCGTCCTCGTCCATGGCTTTCCCGAGAGTTGGTACAGCTGGCGTCACCAGATCGCGCCGCTGGCCGCCGCCGGTTTCAAGGTCTGCGCCATCGACGTGCGCGGCTATGGCGGGTCGGACAAGCCGGGCCGGGTCGAGGACTACAGCCTCGAGCAGATCACCGCCGACGTCGCCGGGGTCATCGAGCATCTGGCGGCGGGCGAGAAGGCGGTGCTGATCGGCCACGACTGGGGCGCGCCGATCGTCTGGAACACGGCCCTGACCCGTCCCGACCGCGTGGGGGCGGTGGCCGGGCTGTCGGTGCCCTACACCGGCGTGCCGGCGGTCCAGTTCATGGAGGTGATCAAGGCCGCCTTCACCGACAGGGGCCGGTTCTTCTACCAGGTCTATTTCCAGGACGTCGGCCCGGCCGAGGCCGAGCTGGGCAGCGACCCTCGGGCGGCGATCCGCAAGTTCTACTACGCCATCAGCGGCGATGCGCCGGACGGGACCTGGCCGGCTGACAAGCCCCACGGCGAGCGGTTGCTCGACCGCCTGCCCGACCCCGACCCGTTCCCGGCCTGGCTGACGACGGAAGACGAGGACTATTTCACGGCCGAGTTCCACCGGTCGGGCTTCTTCGGGCCGCTCAGCCGCTACCGCAACCACGAGCGCGACTTCGACTGGCTGCAGTCGTTCAAGGACCGCCGGATCGAGCAGCCGAGCTTCTTCATCGGCGGCGAGCGTGACCTGGTGCTGAAGATGATCCCCGGCGTCAATCCGCTGGACTTCATGAAGCCACACCTGCCGAACCTGCAGGGCGCCCATGTGCTGCCCGGCGTCGGCCACTGGACCCAGCAGGAGGCCCCGGAGGAGGTTACCCGGTTGCTGCTGGGCTGGCTGAAGGGGCTGTGACGGCCTTGCGTGGTTCGACACGCGCTTCGCGCTGCTGACCATGACGTGGAGGGGCGGGCTTCACCGATGCACGTCATCCTGAGCAGGCCCGAAGGGCCGTGTCGAAGGACGCACCATCCCAACGCCCGTTTGACTCCCCTAGGGTCAGGAATAGTCTCAAGGGAACAACGATAATCAAAGCTCCAGGAAACGCCCATGACGCCCGCTGATGGCGCGGCCACGGCCGCGGCGACGTCCGCCAGGCCGCCGTTCAAGCCCCTGCCGCAGAAGGGACCGGACGTGTCGGTCGAACGGCGCGCCGACGGCTCGATCCTGATCTGGTCCAACCATGCGCCCGGCGAGGGGCCGCGCTCGATCGCCCACCTGCTGAAGGACCGCGCCCAAGCCCACCCCGACCGGCCGTGGATGAAGCAGCGCGAGCCGGGCCACGGCCCCTGGCGCCAGGTCACCTACGGAGAGGCGCTCCGGGCCGCGGAGGGCATCGCCCAGTGGCTGCTCGATCACGGCCTGACCAACGCCGACAGCGTGATGGTGCTGTCGGCCAATTCCATCGAGCACGCCCTGGTCACGCTCGGCTGCTACACGGCCGGCGTGCCGGTGGCGCCGATCAGCCCGGCCTACAGCCTGATCTCGAGCGACCACGGCAAGCTCAAACACTGCGCGGCGGTGGTGAAGCCCAGGGTCGTCTTCGCCCAGTCGGGGACGATGTTCGAGGGCGCCTTCAGGACCCTGCGCGAAGCCAACCCCAACCTGGTCTTCGTCACCGCTGACGGGGCCGGGGAGGGCGCCGTCCCGCTGGCCGAGCTGGTCGCGACGAAGCCGACCGAGGCCGTCGAGGTGGCTCGCGAGACGCTCGGCCACGCGACCGTGGCCAAGTTCCTGTTCACCTCCGGCTCGACGGGCATGCCCAAGGGCGTGCCGCAGACCTTCGGCATGATGGCGGCGACCATCGCCGGGGCCGAGGGGCTGCGGGCCGAGGAGGTCGATCCGGACCTGATCCCCCAGAGCCTCGAATGGATGCCCTGGAGCCATATCAGCGCCGGCAACATCGGCTTCAACGGCGTGCTCTGGTCGGGCGGCACGGTGCACCTCGACGAGGGCAAGCCGATCCCGGGCCTGTTCGAGACCACGATCAAGAACCTCTACGAGGTCTCGCCCATCGTGTTCGGCTCGGCGCCGATCGCCTTCGGCATGCTGGCCGAGGCCATGGAGCGGGACCCGGTCCTGCGGGCCTCGTTCTTCAAGAACCTGCGCTACATGGGCTATGGCGGGGCGACGCTGTCGAACGACGTCAACGACCGGCTGCAGGCCCTGGCCGTGGCCGAGACCGGCCACCGCATCCCGCTGACCACCATGTATGGCGCGACCGAGACCCAGGGCGTGACGGTGACCCACTGGGCCACCGAGCAGGTCGGCCTTGTCGGCCTGCCGGTGCCGGGGGTGACCATCAAGCTGGTGCCGAACGGGACCAAGCTCGAGGTGCGGGTCAAGGGGCCGACGGTCACCACCGGCTATCACAACGATCCCGAGAAGACCGCCGCGGCCTTCGACGAGGAAGGCTTCTACAAGCTCGGCGACGCGGCGAAGTTCATCGACGACAACGACCCCGCCCAGGGCATGATCTTCGACGGCCGGGTGACCGAGGACTTCAAGCTCGACAGCGGCACCTGGGTCAGCGTCGGCACCCTGCGGCCCGATCTTGTCGCGGCCTGTAGCCCCTGGGTCATGGATGCGGTCATCGCCGGTCAGGACAAGCCGTTCATCGGCGCCCTGCTTTGGCCGTCGATGGCCGGGATGCAGGCCCTGGCGGCCGACCCGGGGCCCGGCTCGCCGATCGACAAGCTGACGGCGACCCTCAGGGAACGGCTGGCCGCCTTCAACGCAACGGCCGGCGGCTCCTCGCGGCGGGTCGGCCGGTTCGTGATCATGACCGAGCCACCGTCGATCGACGCGGGCGAGATCACCGACAAGGGCTACGTCAACCAGCGCGCCACGCTCGAGCGCCGCGACGCGCTTGTGAAAGCCATCTACGCCACGCCGGCCGGCGACGGCGTCATCTCTGTCCAGGACTGATCCGATGCTCGACAAAGCCTTCCGCGCCATGCTCGACGCCGCCGCGGCCATCGAGATGCCGCCCCTCGCCCAGTTGCCGGCCGAGATGGTCCGCGCCGGCTATGTCGCGCAGCGCGCGGGCCTCGATGCGGGCGCGCCGAAAGATCTCGACGTGCGCGACCTCGAGGTCGCCGGCGCCGCCGGCCCGCTGAAGGCGCGGCTCTATGCACCCAGGGGCGCGGCCGCCACGACGCCGGGACTGGTCTATTTCCACGGCGGCGGCTTCGTCATCGGCAACCTCGACACCCACGACGACTTCCTGCGCCGGCTGTGCAAGGCGTCGGGCGTACGGATCCTGTCGGTCGACTACCGCCTGGCGCCCGAGCATCCGTTCCCGGCGGCTCACGACGACGCCCTCGCCGCGACCCGGTGGGCCTTCGACCACGCCGCGGAGATCGGCTTCGATCCGGCGCGCATCGCTGTTGGCGGCGACAGCGCGGGCGGCAACCTGTCGGCCTGCATGGCGCTGGAGCTGCGCGGCGATCCGGCGCGCAAGCTGGCTTTCCAGCTGCTGCTCTATCCGGCCACGGCGATGAACCAGGACACCCCCTCGCGGCGCGCCCTTGCGACGGGCTATGTGCTGACCGCCGAGGTGATGGAGTGGTTCGGCAACCACTATGGCGCGGGGACCCATCCGCAGGCGAAACGGGCCGAGCCCGTGCACGCCGCCGATCTGTCGGGCCTGCCGCCGGCCCTGGTCGTCACCGCCGGTTTCGACCCGCTGAAGGATGAGGGCAAGGCCTACGCGGCGGCGCTGAACAGCGCCGGCGTGGCGGCGGCGCATGTCGAGTACCCGTCCTTTGTGCACGACTTCTACACGCTGTCGGCCATCTGCCCGGGCGTGGTCCCGGCGATCGAGGAGACGGCGGCGGCGCTGAAGGCGGCGCTCGGCTAGGGCGCCCGGCGTCGCCGGCCGCTGAAACAGAAAAGGGCGGCCCGGGTTTCCCCGAGCCGCCCTTCGCTTTTCAGCTCAACGATGTCTGCGCGACTAGAACTTGCCGCGCAGGGTCACGCCGACCGTCCGGGGCGCGCCCAGGAAGGTGTCGTAGGTCGAGATGTTGGCGTCGGCCGTCGCGTTGTAGGGGTTGGAGGTGTCGACCTGGAAGGGGCCGTTGAAGGCCACCTGCAGGTAGTCCTGGTCGAACAGGTTGTTCGACCACAGTTCCACCGTCCAGCGCTCGTCGGTCGAGCCGATGCCGATGCGGGCGTTGACCAGGGTGAAGGCCTCCTGGTCCTTGACCGGGTGCAGGTCCGAGCCGGTGTTGTAGCGCGAGGTGTACTTGGCCGAGATGTTGGTCCGCAGGACCAGCGAGTCGGTCAGGTCGCGCTCGTAGGTGCCCGAGACCGACGACGACCAGCGCGGCGCGAACGAGACCTGCGAACCGGGCAGGCGGAACACGCCGTTGAAGCGGGTCGGGTCGCTCAGGTCGGTGGCGTCGAAGTCACCGAACTGGGTCTCGGCGTAGGTCACGCCGCCCTGGAACGCGAGGCCCTCGACCGGGGTGAACCAGACGAAGTCGGCGTCGACGCCCTTGGAAACCACCTCGGGGATCGACTCGACGATGAAGGCCGTGCCGACGAAGGTGTTCAGCTGGAAGTCGGTGAAGTCCTGATAGAACAGGGTGGCGTTCAGCAGCAGCGAGTTGTTGAACCACTTGGTCTTCACGCCCAGCTCGTAGGAGTCGGCGAACTCGGGCGCGAAGCTGGTGTTCGAGTTGACCGCGAAGTCGAGGCAACCGCTCGCCACGGCGCAGTTGATCGCCGTGTTGAAGGGCAGCGGCGAGCCGAACGGGGTGATCCGGGCGCGGCTCGAGCGGTCGAGGTTGAAGCCGCCGGCCTTGTAGCCCCGCGCGTAGGACGCGTAGGTCATGATGTCGTCGCTGACCTTGTAGGTGAGCTTGACCGTTCCGGTGAACTCTTCCTCGCCCGAGTTCTGCTTGAAGGCGCCGAGAGCGTCGAAGTCGTTGTTCTGGCCATTGAGGCACAGGCCGCCGACAATGGCGCGGGCGGTCGGCACGCCGGCCAGGCCGGCAAGCGGGCCGTACATCAGTTCAGCCTGGTCGCACGAGGCGCCGGTGGTCGAGTAGCGCGTGAGCAGCGTCTTTTCGCTGTTCGTGTAGCGCAGGCCGACCGTCAGCTTCAGGGCGTCGGTGATCGCGTAGGTGTCGTCCGTGAACAGGGCGAAGGTGGTGTCGGTCTGGTTGTAGCGGTCGTCCGAGCCATTGCCGGCCTGGTGGATGGTGCCCGGGACCAGGCCGATCAGGGCCGGGACGTTGCCCAGAACGCGCTGGTCGAAATAGGCGTAGAAGTCCTGGCCGTAGGTCAGCACCGAGCGCGAGCCGAGCGTCTCCTTGGCGTAGAAGCCGCCGACCAGCCAGTCGAGGCGGCCGGCCGTTCCGGCGAGGCGGATTTCCTGCGAGACCTGACCGAACTCGGTGAAGTTGGTGCCGTCGTCCGGTCGATAGGCGATGTCGGCGGCGCTGAAGTCGGAGTCCTGACCGGTCTCGGCGCGCCAGTTGCGCCAGGCGGTGATCGAGGTCAGCGTGACGTCGTCGCTCAGGTCCAGGTCGGCCTGGGCCGACCAGCCCGTGTCGACAATGTACTGGCCGGTGCTGCGGTTCGCGTAGGCCTTGCGCTCGAATGGCGACTCGCTGGTGTCGATCGAACCGGGACGAACCGCGTTGATGAGATTGGCGCGGGAGTTGGCCGCGTCGCCGACGACCAGCTGGGTCGCCAGGCAGCAGCTTTCATCGCGCTCGGTGTAGTCACCGATGATCCGCACCGTCAGGGTGTCGGTCGGCGCGTAGAGCAGCTGGCCGCGGATGGTCCAGAAGTCCTGGTTGACGTCTTCGTCGTTGGTCCGCGGACCGGCCGTGCCGGTCTCGACGTCGAGGAAGCCGTCGCGCTGGCGGGTGGCGAAGAACAGGCGGCCCGCCAGGATGTCGTCGGGCGTCAGCGAGCCGGTGACCGAGCCGGACACGCCGCGGGCGCCGTGATCACCGACGGTGACTTCGCCCTGGGCGCCGAAGTTGAACGACGGGGCGACCGTCAGGATGTTGATGACGCCGGCAGAGGTGTTCTTGCCGAACAGCGTGCCCTGCGGGCCCTTCAGCACTTCGACGCGCTGCAGCTCGCCCAGGTCGCCGAACGACACGCCGTTGCGCGGGCGGTAGACGCCGTCGATCACCACGCCGACCGAGGATTCCAGGCCGGGGTTGTCGCCGACGGTGCCGACGCCGCGGATGCGGGCGGTGGTGACGGTTTCGTTCGAGGTCGAGGTGACCGTCAGGCCGGGCGTCAGGATCGTCAGATCCTTGATGTCCTTCACGCCGGCGTCCTGCATCAGCTGGCCGCTGACGGCGGTGACCACGACCGGCACGTCCTGGAGGCTCTGTTCGCGCTTGGTGGCGGTGACGATGATGGCGTCGACCGTCGACGCTTCATCGGTTTCCTGGGCATAGGCGGCGCCGGCGACGACGGCCGAGAGCACGGCGGCGGAAGCCGACGCGCGAAGCAACTGTGAGAAACGCATTTCCGGTCCTGGTTTTTTGGCGCGGGGGAGGGGGGAGGAGCCGCGCGGTTATCGACACATGAGAGCCTGACGGCTCCGTCAAAGTTGACGGCGATCACCTACGGTGCGCCGGAAAACCTGCGCAAGCGTCAATCCCTTGTAGAAAAGGGAAAATGACCGTCTCGTGTCTCTAATGTGACAGCGCCGGTGTCAAAAATCGTCGTTCGCCGTTCGGCCCTTCGCGGGCCGGGCGAGTCGCAGCACGACGACCCCCGCGAGGGCCGAAAGCAGCGACCCCGCGACGACCCCGAGCTGCACCTGCGTGGCGCCTGCGCCGTCGTTGAACGCCAGGCCGCCGATGAACAGACTCATGGTGAAGCCGACGCCGCAGAGCATGGACACGCCCAGCAGCTGCAGCCAGGTCGATCCGCTCGGCCGCTGGCCGAGCTTCAGGGCCGCGGCGAGGGCGGCGGCGCCGAACACGCCGAGCGGCTTGCCCAGCACAAGGCCGGCGGCGATGCCCAGCGGCAGGGGGGCCAGCAGCCCTTCGGTCGGGAAGGCGTCGAAGGCGAAGCCGGCGGCCACGAACGCGAAGAACGGCAGTACCCCGTAGGCGACGTAGGGGTGCAGCGCCTCCATGTAGCTCTTGAGCGGACCATGGCCGCCCGGACGGCGGCTCGCGATCGGCACGGTCAGGGCCGCGGCGACGCCGGCCAGGGACGTGTTGACCCCCGACTGCAGCGTCAGGGCCCAGACGGCCAGAAAGGCGGCGGCGAAGACCAGCGGCGGCGTGGTCTTCCAGCGCCAGAGCCAGACCATGACGGCCAGGCCGGCGCAGGCGGCGGCCAGCGGGGCCAGGTGGATGGTCTTGGTGAACAGCACCGCGATCAGGGCCACCGCGCCAAGGTCGTCGGCGATCGCCAGGGTCAGCAGGAAGACGCGCAGGGACGCCGGCAGCCCCGGGGCGGCGATGGCCAGCACGGCCAGGGCGAAGGCGATGTCCGTGGCCGTCGGGATGGGCCACCCGCCCGGCGCGCCGTCCGCGCCGAGGTTGAAGGCCAGGAACACCAGGGCCGGCGCGGCCATGCCGCCGACCGCGGCCAGCACCGGCATGGCCAGCTTGCGCGGATTGGACAGTTCCCCCTTGAGGACCTCGTACTTGATCTCCAGGCCGACGACGAAGAAGAACACCGCCATCAGCCCGTCCTTGGTCCATTTGAGGACCGACCGGGTCTCTTCCCAACCGCCGACCTGCAGCGTGAAGGGCGCCTTGACGAAGGCGAAATACAGGTCGCGCCAGGGCGAGTTGGCCCAGACCAGGGCGAGCAGCGCGGCGGAGGCCAGGATGAGACCGGAGGCGGCCTCGGTCCTGAGAAACGCGAGGGTGGGTCTGCGGGTCATGCCCTCCGGCTAACACGGCGCCGGCCGCCGCCCAACCAAAACCGGACTTGCGCCGGGCGGCGGCGGACGTCATCTGCGAGGGATGCCCCTGTCCCCTGCCTATCGTCCGGACCCGAAGTTCATGGCCCTGGGACCGGAGTTTTCCGATCCGGTGGCGGCGGCGGATTTCCCCATCACCGTGCTCCGCCACCGCAACCAGCGGGCGGCCGCGACGGTCGGGCTGGACGGCCTGACCGAGGCGGAGTGGATCGCCCATTTCGGCCGGTTCGCGCCCCTGCCCGAAAATCAGCCCGGGCCGCTGGCCATGCGCTACCATGGCCACCAGTTCCGCAGCTACAACCCCGATCTCGGCGATGGTCGCGGCTTCCTGTTCGCCCAGTTGAGGGAGGCGGGGACCGGCCGGCTGCTGGATCTGGCCACCAAGGGCTCGGGCCAGACGCCCTGGTCGCGGCGGGGCGACGGCCGGCTGACGCTCAAGGGCGGCATGCGCGAGGTGCTGGCGGCGACGATGCTCGAGGCGTTGGGCGTGCCGACGAGCCGCGCCTTCTCCCTGATCGAGACGGGCGAGGCGCTGGAGCGCAACGACGAGCCCAGCCCGACCCGCTCGGCCGTTCTGGTGCGGCTGTCGCACAGCCACATCCGCTTCGGGACCTTCCAGCGCCAGGCCTATTTCGAACGGGGCGACAATATCGCCAGGCTCGTCGACCACTGCATCGACGCCTATTTCCCCGGGCTGTCGGACGCGCCGGATCGGGCGGTCGCCCTGCTGGAGGCGGTCGTCGCGCGCACGGCCCGGCTTGCCGCCCGCTGGATGAGCGCCGGCTTCGTCCATGGCGTGCTCAACACCGACAACATGGTCGTCATCGGCGAGAGCTTCGACTACGGCCCCTGGCGCTTCCTGCCGCGCAACGACCCGAACTTCACCGCCGCCTATTTCGACGAGACCGGTCTCTACAGCTTCGGTCGCCAGCCGGAGGCGGCCTTCTGGAACCTGCAGCAACTGGCCGGCTGCCTGACGCTGGTCGCGGAGTCGGACGCGCTGATCGCGGTCCTCAACGGCTTCGCGCCCGCCTACCGCGACGAGCTGCGGACGGCGATGCTGGCGCGGCTGGGGCTGAAGGAGCAGGGCGGAGACGCCGACATCGAGCTGGTCAACGCCGCGTTTCGGGCCCTGGCCGAGGGCGGCGAGCGGCTGCGCTGGGAGCCGTTCTTCTTTGACTGGTTCTGCGGCGACGAGGGCCGGGCGATGGCCGGGCCGCGCGCGGATCTCTACGCCGGCGAGGCCTTCACCGCGTTCCGCGCCCGGTTGGCGACCGCGCAGCCTGAGCGCCCCGAACGGCTGGACCATCCGTATTTCTTGGGCGCCGAGCCGCAGGAGATGCTGGTCGAGGAGGTCGAGGCCCTGTGGGCCGCCATCGCGGAGCGCGACGACTGGTCCCCCCTGGCGGCCAAGCTCGAGCGGCTGGAGGCGGCGCGGGCGGCGTGGGGCCTTGGCAACTAGGCCTTCTTTGCATTGCCATCCCGGACAGCCCGCAGGGCCGATCCGGGATGACAGTGAATGGAAATGTCACCCGTTGAACGGCGCCCGTTTCCCCGCCCACGGCCGCGCCTGTTCCAGCTGGCCCGCCAGGCGGAACAGGGTCGCCTCGTCGCCCATTGGGGCCGCGAACTGGATGCCGATCGGCAGGCCCGTCCGGCTCCAGGCCAGCGGTACGGTCATGGCCGGCTGGCCGGTGACGTTGAACAGCTGGGTATTGGGCATGAAGGCGAACAGGCGCGGCCCGTAGCCGGCCAGATCCAGCGGATCCCCGCGCAGGGAGCCCTTGCGGATCGGCGGCGAACCGAGCGTCGCGCTGAGCAGCACGTCGAACCGCTCATGGACCCTGGCCACGGCCCGCCCGGCGGCGTGCAGGGTCTGCATGCCCAGCACATAGTCGGCCCCGGTGACCCGCGATCCGCGCGAGGCCATGGCGCGGGTGACGAGGTCGATCTCTCCGTCCTCGATCGGCCGGCCGCGCTGGGCGGTGACCATGTTGAGGGTCGCGGCCACGCTGGCGGCGATCACGCCGCCGGCCGCCTCGCGAATGGCGGCGAAGTCCAGGTCGAGCGTGACCTCTTCCACCGCGTGGCCGAGCGACGCGCACAGTTTCGCCGCGTCGGCGACCGCGGCCGCGCAGTCCGCGTCGATCTCGCCGCCGTCGAGGGCGCCGGGGATGACGCCGATGCGCAGCTTGCCCGGATCGCGGCGGACCTCCTCCGCGAACGGGGTCGCCGGCGGGGCGAGGTAGTAGGGATCG
>DAORNX010000028.1:1313-12232 GCA_035441225.1 Caulobacter sp. | reverse complement strand
CGGGCCGCGGCGCTGTGGCCCGGGCCGCGCTGAACACATCCGCCTGCCACGCCGCCAGGCCCGTGGCCGCTCTCGCCTTGGCGGCCTTGGCGCGGGCGAGCCATTCAAACGCCGCGAGCGGGTCCTTCAGGTCCTCATAGGTCTTGGCCAGGGCATGACCGACCCGCAGCTGACGGTCGGCGTCGCCGGCCGCCCGCTGGAACAACCGTTCCAGCGCCGGGATGAAATTGTCGTCCGGACCCTGGGTGACCATCTGCACGAGGGCGGCGATGGCCGCGTCGTTGTCCGGGTCGAGGGCGATACAGCGACGCCAGCTCTGTTCGGCGGCGGCAAACTCGCCCAGATACTGCTCGGCCCAGCCCAGGTTGAGCAGGTAGCCGGCCTGGGTCGGCGCCAGCTCATGGGCCCGGCGAAAACAGAGTGCGGCATTGGCCTGGTGGCCAATGCGGCTGAACACCACACCCAGGGTGTCGAATGTTGTCGCATCCTTCGGCCCGAGCGCCAGGGCCTGGAGGGCCGCCGTCAGGGCCGGTGTCTGGCGATTCAGCCCGATCAGGGACCGGGCCAGGTCCGCGCCCCAGGCGGCGTTGCGCGGGTCGATCGCCAGGGCGCGCTGGAAGAGGTCGACCGACGGGCCGAAAGCGCGTTGATCGGCCGCCATCCCGGCCAGGAAGGCGTAGGCCTCCGCCGCGCGCGGATCGGCCTGCAGCGCCTGCCGGCAAAGCCCCTCCGCCTCACGCGCCTGGCCCTGGAGATAGAGGCGCCGGGCTCTGGCGATCAGGGGTGCGGTCTGTGCGGTCATGGCTTGGGCCTAGCCGTCCCCGGACCAAATGAAAAGGGCGGCGGAGTGTCCTCCGCCGCCCCAATCAGGTCTCTGAGATGATCAGACTACCACTTCTTGGACAGGTTCACGAAGAGGCTGCGGCCAACCAGGTCGTACTGGTTGAGCGCCGCGGTGCCGATGCGGAACTGACCGGCCGAGACCGACGGCGCACGCTCGTCGAAGACGTTCGTGATACCCGCGACCGCGGTCCAGGTGTCGAACTTCTTGCGGACCGAGATGTCGTGGTAGGCCGTGAACTCGGTGTACTGCTTGTAGTAGACGGCCGTGCCGTAGCGGGTGCTGCCGAACACGTCGCCGCCGAACTGCTCGGTGTCGGAGCCCTTGCCGATCAGGTCGGTGGCCCAGTTGAACGTCCAGTCGCCGTGGTCGAAGCGGGCGTTCAGCTGACCGGTGAAGTCAGGACCGTCGTAGTAGTTGGTCGTGCCGTTGAAGTCGTCACGGCCGGCGCCGACCTGCAGTTCGGTGACGTCGTGCAGCTGCCAGGTGAACTGACCATCCAGCGTCAGGCGACCGAGGTCGAATTCGTGCTGGTAGCGGTAGGTCAGGTCGATGCCGCGGTTCGTCTGCGAGCTGATGTTGATGTAGTCGTCGTGGACGTCGATGATGCCGTAGTTGATGCCAGCGCCGCCGCGGGTGAACATGCCGCAGAAGGCGTTGGTCGGGTACGACGTACGCGAGTAGCACTGCGTCAGGATGTTGCCCGAGCCGAACTTGGTCACCTCGTCGCTCACTTCGATGTCGAAGTAGTCAACCGCGACGCTCAGGTCGATGAAGCTGGGGGTCCAGATCACGCCCAGGGTGTAGGCCTTGGACTCTTCGGCCTTCAGGTTCGAACCGCCGCCCGAGTAGATCAGGGCCGACCCGTTGGTGCCGCCGGTGAAGCCGAACGGCACTTCCATGGCGCAGTTGGCCTGGAGGATCGGATCGGTGCTGTCTTCCCAGTGGATGCAGGGGTCGATCGAGGTCTGGCCGAGGAAGCCGGTCTGGTCGCCGAGGTTCTGTTCGTACAGCGACGGCGCGCGGAACGAGGTGCCGTAGGTGGCGCGGACCCGCAGGGCGGGCACGACCTGCCAGTTGACGCCGGCCTTGTAGGTGCTGTTCGAGCCGTAGCTGTCGTAGTCGGTGTAACGGCCCGACAGGGACAGATCGAGGCTTTCAACGCCCGGCAGACCCTTGAACACGGGGATCGCCAGTTCGCCGAACAGTTCCTTGACGGTGTCTTCGCCGCGCGTCGGGCCAGCCGAGGTCAGGCCCCAGATGTTGTAGTTGGTCGCGGTCGCCCCGGGAGTGTCGTTGATCTCCTCGTTGCGCCACTGGAAGCCGACGGCCACGCCGACCGGACCGGCCGGCAGGGTGAACAGGTCACCGGAGAGGCTGCCTTCGACCAGGTTCTGGTCGTAGGTGGTGGTGCCGGTTTCCTTGGCGAACAGGAAGGCGCGCTCGGCGTCGGTGAAGTTGCCGGAAATGACGCGCGACGTGTACCAGGGAATGCCGCCAGCCGGCAGGGTCGAGCAGTTGCCGCCCGGCAGGCCGTTGGAGATGGTGATCAGGGTGTTGTCGCAGGCCGAGGCCGTGGCGGTCGTGGCGACCACGCGGTCGTTGTAGATGATGTCGCCGGTGTATTCGCCGTCCGAACGCGAGAACTGGTAGTAGAAGTCCCAGTCCCAGTTGTTCAGGAAGTCGCCGTCGAAGGTGCCGCGCAGGCCGATCACGCCGCGGGTGTAGTCCACCGTCTGCGAGAAGGTGTAGGGCACCGCGATGATCGGACGCATGATGCCGTAGGGGTTGATCCCGGTCTCATGGAAGATCGCGTTGTTCGGGTTGTTGGCGACAACCGACGGGAACAGCTGACGGACGCTGACCTGTTCCGACTCGCGCCGGTTGAACAGGAACTCGCCGTAGAGCTCGGCGCCCGGGGTCAGGTCGTAGCCGAAGGTGCTGAACACCGTGCTGCGCTTGACCGGGCTGATCACCGTGCGGCGATCGGACAGGGGCGTGTCGTAGTTGGCGTAGGGGTAGGATTCCGGGAAGCCGACGCGGGCCGAGCGGATCAGCTGGGCGGCCAGGGCCGGACCGAAGGCGACCGCCGACGGCTGGGTGCCCGGGGTCGTCGGATAGATGCCGGCCAGCGCCGGGTCACGGTACTGGAAGAAGCCGCCGAAGAACTGCGGGTAGTCGAAGACGTTGTTGATCAGGTTGTAGCACTTGGGCTTGCCGTCCAGACCCTTGTAGTCGATCGGCGCGCCGGTGGCGGCGTTCTGCAGATAGTCGGCCGAGCAGGTCAGGTTCTCGCGGTCGCCGCGACGCAGGGCCTTCTGCTCGGAATAGTCGCCCGAGATGTTGAAGAAGCCGCGGTCGAAGGTGCGGCCCCAGACGCCGTTGAAGCGCAGGAACTCGCCGCCCTGCTCTTCACCGGCCTTGTAGTAGGCCGACAGCTCGGCGCCATCGAGGTTCGACTTGGTGATGATGTTGACCACGCCGGCCACGGCGTCCGAGCCGTAGATCGACGAGGCGCCGTCCTTCAGGATCTCGACCCGCTCGATCGAGGAGTTCGGGATGACGTTCAGGTCGACGGGGCCGACGGTGCCGCGCACGCCGGCGGGACCGACCCGGCGACCGTTCAGCAGCACCAGGGTGCGGTTGGCGCCGAGGCCGCGCAGCGAGATGGTGTTCACGCCCGGGCCGCCGTCGACGACGAAGCCGGTCAGCATGTTGTTGACCTGGAACGAGCCGCTCGCGAGGGTCGACTGCTGCAGGATTTCGGTGGTGTCCACCAGACCCTCGAGGGTCGTGGACTCCGCGGTGATCACCTGGATCGGGGCGGGGCTGGTGAACTCGGTCCGCTTGATGCGCGACCCGGTGACCACCAGCGCTTCGACTTCCGTGTCGTCGTCGTCGTCAGCGGCCGTCGTGGCGGCGGGAGGCGTCGTCTGAGCGAACGACACGGTGGGGGCGGCGACGGCGAGCGCGGCGGTGAAGCCGGCGATCACGGTCGTGCCCAGGAGAAGCTTGCGGTCCAGCATTTGGTTTTTAATCCCCAGTAGCCCGATGATTCAACGGCCGACAGGCGGCCGCTCACGGGACACACATCCCGCGCGGTGCAGGGAAACTAGCAGCTTCGAAGCCTCCGACAAGAATGATGACGTATTTTTGCCCCATAGCCCCCACGGCGTAACAATCCCGCCACAGTTTCCCCCGCGGCGGGCATTGCCGACCCCGAGCGCCAGCAACGCGCGAAAGGCAAGATCAGCTTGGCGAAACCGCGTTAGTGGTTAGATTGCGCCCGATGGGCCGATTGTCGGCCGCGCTCGATTGTCGATTTGTCGCGTGCGGGGCGTTTGATTCCCCGGGCGGCCGAGCGAAAACCAGCTTACGAGGGGTCACAGTGACGCCGCAATTCCGTTCCCTTTGCCTGGCCGCCGCGATCGCGGTCTTCGGCCTGGCCTTCGCCGCGCCCGGTCAGGCCCAGGCGCCCGCCCCCACCCCGCCGAGCGGCGAGGATTTCGGTCGCGAAGCGGCCATCCAGCGCGTCAGCATCGCCCCCGACGGCAAGCATATCGTCGCGCTCGTCTCGCCCGACGGCCAGAACACCTACGTGTCCATCTGGCGCACCGACGCGATGGACAAGCCGCCGGTCAACCTCAGCTGCGGCGAGCGATCGCAGTGCGTCGGCGCCTTCTTCGTGAAGAGCGACCGAATCGGCGTGCGGGTGCGCCAGACGATCACCTCCGGCGCCGACCGGACCCACCTGTTCCGCTTCTTCACCACCGACCTGCAGGGCAAGGTCTGGCGCAACGCGCTGGGCACCACCGACCAGACCGCCGGCCCCAACGCCGGCGTGGTCTCGCTGCTGCCGCGCGACCCGACCAACATCCTGATCCAGAGCTACGAGGACTATAACTTCTACAAGCTGGATCTCTATTCGGGCGCGCGCCGCAAGGTGGCCACCGGTTCGGACAAGTTCAGCGGCGAGCAGGTCGACCTGCAGGGCGAGATCCGCGCCCGCCAGTCGTTCGATTTCGAGAACGGCAAGGTGTACATCGCCCAGTGGATCCGCAATCCGGCCAACGACCAGTGGGAAGAGCACTTCCGCTGGTTCGCCGCCGACCGCGAGCCCAAGGAGATCGTCGGCTTCAGCACCGACCCGAACATCGTCTACGTGCGCACCAACGCCGGGCGGGACAAGGCCGCGATCTACGAATACGACATCGCCGCCCGGAAGTTCCTCGACCCCATCTTCGAGATCAAGCTGTTCGACGCGGCCGGCGTGATCCAGTCGGACAGCCCCGACAGCTTCGGCCAGATCCTCGGCTTCTCCTATGAGGGCGAGGCCAACAAGGACTACTGGGTCGACCCGAAGATGGCCTCGATCGCCAAGGGCCTGCGTCAGGCGCTCGGCATCACCACCGTGCCCGTCCAGTGGACCGACATCGCCACCGGCGAGAAGACCCGCTTCTCGACGGCCGACGGCGCCGACGTGCAGATCACCGGCTGGTCCGACGACATGCGCGAGGTGATCGTGGTCAAGTCCGGCCCGCGCCAGCCGCCCGAGTACTACCTGCTGACCGACGGGGCCAAGCTGACCAAGCTGGGCTCCTCGCGGCCGTGGCTCAACACCGCCACCCTCGGCGACACCCGCCTGGTGCAGTACGCCGCGCGGGACGGCCTGGTCGTGCCCGGCTTCCTGACCACGCCGCGCAAGGAGATCTACGGCGCGGGTCCCTACCCGACCATCATCCTGCCGCACGGCGGCCCGTGGGGGCGTGACAGCCTGTCGTGGGATCCGAGCGGCTGGACACAGTACTTCGCCGCCCGCGGCTACGCCGTGCTGCAGCCGCAGTTCCGCGGCTCGCAGGACTGGGGCCAGAAGCTCTGGCGCGCCGGCGACGCCGAGTGGGGCCAGAAGATGCAGGACGACATGGACGACGGCGCCAAGTGGCTGATCGCCCAGGGCATCGCCGCCCCGGACCGCATCGCCATGCACGGCTACTCCTTCGGCGGCTACTCGGCGATGGTCGCGTCGGTCCGGCCGGGCGGCATCTACCAGTGCGCCGTGGCCGGGGCGGGCGTTGCCTCGATCGACCGCTTCCGCGAGCTGGTCAACCAGAGCCGCATCGGCCGCGAATTCCAGCGTCCGACGATCCTGGGCCTTTCGCCCATCGATCACGGCGCGGACGTGTCGATCCCGATCTTCCTCTATCACGGCGACCGCGACACCACGGTGCCGATCGGGGAATCGGAGCGGTTCGTCGCCGCCCTCAAGGCCAACAACAAGCCGTACAAGTACATGCCGATCAAGGACATGGGCCACCAGTACGTGGTCTGGGAGCCGGGCCAGGCGGCGATGGTGCTGCGGGCGATCGACGACTACCTGCGCACCGACTGCGGGCCGGGAGGGCTGTAGGCCCCCTCGCCTCGCGGCGGACGTGAACGAAGGGCGGGGCGCGATCCCCGCCCTTTTTTCATGGGCGACGGGCGGCGGACCTGGGCGTTCGGCGCCGGGCCTTCAGCCACGCCAGCGCCCGGGTCGCCCGGGCCAGCCGCTCCAGAGCCCGCTGCTCGAGCAGGCGTATCCGCAGATCGGTGTTTTCGGCCGTCGCCTGGTCGATCAGGGCCGCGAAGGCGGCGCGGCTGAGGCGGGGTCTGGTCATGGGGTGTTCCTTCACGCGGGGACATGCACTTCAGTGCGTGTCCCCTTCATCAGAACGACTTCAAACAGGGGACACGCACTGAAGTGCATGTCCCCGTGAGGCGGGGAGGTGGTGCGGCGCGCTCCGGTCTGCCCGGATGTCTGTTTGGGTAGGCTTTGCAGAGGGGTAGACCGTCACGCGCCGCGAAGTTGCGTTTTCCGGGAGCTCCGGTAGGCAGCCGTTTGAAGGCTTAGCCGGTATCGACCCCCGACGGGCGGGCGGCGTGCGGCGCCGTCCCCGGACCGGGCGAGTAACCCCCTCGCCCCTGTTCCCGTTCGAACTCCATCCCCGCCGCCGCAAGGTCGCTGGCCGTGCGCCCTCCCCGTGCGGCGGGGACGGCTTAAGGATAGGCGCGGGCCGCAGGGGTGATGGACAGATTGTTTGGCGCGGTCGAGCAACGACCGCGGAGGCTTGCGATTTCAAAGGGTTGGGCGGAGGTGGTCTGATTTTTCACCGCCGCTCTTCCTCTCCCGGAAGGAGACGGGGCCCCTGCGGAGCAGGGCGGAGAGGGCAGCGCCGTCAGCCTGGAGGACCGCGCCGAACAGCGGCTCCTCCCTCTCCGACCCGGCTCCGCCGGGCCACCTCTCCCTGGGGGAGAGGATCGGGGACGGCGCAAAGAAAAAGGGCGGCGGACCGAAGTCCGCCGCCCCAGATCTTTCGAAGGCCTGAGCCTTAGAAGTCGAGCGTCACACCCATGAAGATGTAGCGACCGAAGGAGTCGTACGTCTGCGGGTAGGTGTTGCCGTTGCCGGTCGTGCCGACGCTGGAGGACAGCTGGGGATCGTCATCGAGGAGGTTGTTGATACCACCGCGAAGGGCCACGCCATCCGTGACTTCCCAGGCGCCCGACAGGTCGAAGTAGTTCTCGGCGTCGAACTTGTAGTCGATCCGGGCAGGGTTGCCGTTGTGGAGTTCGACTTCACCGATGTGGCGCCAGGTGAGCGAGATCGACGCATCCCAGGGGGTTTCCCAGGTGGCGCGAGCCCGGTGACGCCATTCCGGCTTCGGCGTGCCGCAATCGCCCGCGAACTTGCCGGCGCATTCGTCGATCGCCTGGCCAGCGCCCGGATCGGTGTTGCTCTTCTCGAGCCACGAGCCGACGAAGTTGAGCGACAGGCTGCCCATGTCCGTCATGCCGAGGGTGTCGAGGTTGAAGCGGTAGTTGGACACCACGTCCACGCCCGAGGTCTCGAGACCACCGATGTTGACGTTGAAGTCGTCGACGTAGCCGCCGCCGACCCAGATCTGACCGGCGCCGCTGCGGTGGATGCGGGCGCAGGCGACGGGGTCGCCGTCAGCGTAGCAGGCTTCCAGCGAGTTGCCGGCGCCGACGGTGCTGATCAGGTCCTGCACTTCGATGTTGTAGTAGTCCACCGACAGGCTGAAGCCCGGGATGAAGCCGGGGGTGAACACCACGCCGTAGGTGTAGGTGTCCGCCGTTTCCGGGTTCAGGTTCGGGTTACCGCCGCCGAGGAACTGGTACTGGCCAGCCGGGCTGGTCAGCGCCGCCGTGCGCCAGTTGGCCGCCGGCACGCCGGTGGCGACGCACTGGGCGAGCGTGGCCTGGGTCACGCCGGGGGTCACCGGGCCGCAGGGGTCGCCGTCGATGTCGAACAGGCCCAGGCCCTGGGCCGTGAACAGTTCGATCACGTTCGGCGCGCGGACGGCGCGCTGGAAGCTGGCGCGGAAGCGCACGTCGCTGGTCGGGGCCCAGTCACCGGCGATCTTGTAGGTGTCGGTGTTGATGCCGCTGCCGTAGTCGGAGAAGCGGTAGGCCGCTTCGACCGACAGCAGTTCGGCCATCGGACGGCCTTCGACCAGGGGCGCCACGAGTTCGGCGAAGATGTCGTAGTTCTCGGTCACGCCGCTGAGGCCGATCGTCGGGCCGCCCTGACCGGCGAGGTCGCCGGTCGCGAAGGCGTTGTCCGTGTCGGACGACAGGGCTTCACGACGATACTCGACGCCGAAGGCGGTCTGCACGGCGCGGTCCGCGTACGGGCTTTGCACGCCGATCGAGCCCAGGTCGCCGTTGACCGCGAAGGTCACGACCTGCTGCGTCGTCCAGGCGGTCTGGATGCCCGGAACCTGCAGGTAGTCGAGCGCCGCCTGGCTGACGTTGCCGAGGGTGAAGATATCCCAGGGCACGCAGTTCGGGTCGGTGCCGTTGACGACCGAACGGCAGGTCGGGGTGCCGCCGACGTCGACCACGTCGATGGCGCGGTTCAGGCGGGTCACCGAGAAGTCGTTGCGGTAGATACGCGACAGCTGCACGCGGCTGTACTGGGCCGCGAAGTCGTAGTTCCAGCCGTCGGCGATCGAGCCGCGGGTGCCGACCACGCCGCGGAACGACTGGTAGCGCAGGTCGTCCTGACGGCCGCCGCCTTCAACGTTCCGGCGGGCGATGTACATCGTCGTCGGGGTGTCGGCGGCGATCATCGGCGCGGTACAGCCGATCTGGCTGGCCTGGGTCGCCGACAGCAGCGGGTTGCCGCAGTTGATCGTGTTGGTGCTGAAGAAGTCACCCGACGGCGCGATCTGGGCGACCGTCGCGTAGTCGGTGAACATCAGCTGGGTGAACACGTCGAAGTGTTCGTTGATCTCGTAGTGGCCCATCGCGCCGAGCGAGTAACGCTCGTCGGGACGCTGGTAGTAGTTGACCGGGCCGAAGTTGTACTGGTCGAGCGCCGCGTTGAAGTTGCGGAAGGTGTTCCCCGTCGCCGAGTCGACCGTGTAGTTGAAGGTCGCGAAGTCGGTGAACGTGCCCGGATAGGCCGTGCCCGAACCGCCGCAGCTGAACACGCCCGGGCCCGAGGCCGCGTTGGGCTGGCCGATCGAGCAGCCCGAGTAGTCGCGGTTCGCCTGCAGGATCGCGTCGTCGTTACGGTAGGTGGCGTAGGCGGTCAGGTTGCCGCGGTCGTCCGGCGCGTTGACGCCGATCAGGAAGGTGATTTCCTTGCCGTAGCCGTCGATGACGTTGGAGTCGGGCAGCTGGAACTGCGAGGGGTTGGTCAGGGCGCGGCGGGCGATTTCCTTGCGGATGTTGCCGGTGCCGTCGAAGTCGTTGTTGTGCTGGTAGAAGCTGTACTGGGCGTCGATCTGAACGCCTTCGAAGTCCTTCTTCATGATGAAGTTCACGACGCCGGCGATGGCGTCCGAACCGTAGACGGCCGAGGCGCCGCCGGTCAGCACTTCAACGCGCTCGACCATGCCGCCCGGGATCTGGTTGAGGTCGGCGGCGGGATCGTTCGGCGAACCGTAGGGCAGGCGACGGCCGTCGATCAGCACCAGGGTGCGGACCGAGCCGAGGCCGCGCAGGTCGACCGTGGCGGTGCCCGAGGCGCCGTTGGAGACCGACGAGTTCTGCGCCGCGAAGGCTTGCGGCAGCGAGTTGATCAGGTCTTCGACCTTGGTCACGCCGGCGCCGGTGATGTCTTCCGACGTCACCTGGGTCACGGGGCTGGTGCCGACCAGGTTGGGTTGCGGAATGCGCGAACCGGTGACGACCACCGCTTCGACTTCAGTCTCCTGCGCGAACGCGGGAGCCGACACGGCAAGAGCCGCGCCGCAGATGATGGTGGACGCCAGCAGGCGACCGCGCGTGGATTGGAGCCTCAACTTAATTCCCTCCGGTTCAGCGCGGGCCCGGGAAGTCCGGTAGCGCGCCCCCTCAAAAATCTGGACGAATAGGACTCCGGGCGCACGAGGCGACCGGTTAGCCCGATCCTTGCTCTCCCGGGAAACGGCGGTCAACGACCATTACAGGACCGTCACGTAACGGGCGCCGCATTGTCGCACTTTGGCAACAGCGAGCCGCCCGGATGGCGCTATTGAGGCGGAGATTGGCGCCGTTCACGCCGGCCGGCGCCAAATCCAACCCGTATTTTCGCCCGTGGGACGAATCGGCGCCCTCTCAGTGAGGTTTCAGGCACAGCCATCGCGTCCGGTGATGATCGAGCAGGTTGTCGACCCAGCCGGTGATCTCGGGCCGGACGAGGTTCTTGTTCACATAATAGAAGATCGGGGCCACCGGCGCGTCCTCGAGCATGATGTGCTCGGCGCGGGCGATCAGCGCCGCCCGCTTGACCGCGTCCGGCTCCTGGTCGGCCCGGGCCATCAGCGAATCATACTCCGGGTTGTTGTAGTCGCCGTAGTTCTGCGGTCCGTAGAACGAGCGCTGCAGATCGAGGAAGCTGGTCGGGTCGTTGTAGTCGGCGATCCAGGCCGCGTCGGCCACCTGGAAGGCCCGCGCCCGGTAGTCGGCGTAGGCGATCTGGGTCTCCTCCTGGGCCAGGGTCGCCTCGACCCCGATCTCCTTCCAGTCGGCCTGCACGGCGGGCATGAACAGCATCGGGTCGGGCGTGTTGCGGTGCTTGATCTCAAGCTTC
>DAORNX010000028.1:0-1298 GCA_035441225.1 Caulobacter sp. | reverse complement strand
GCCGGCCTGCGCCAGCAGGCGGCGGGCCTCCGCCTGGCGGCGCGCCAGCGGCCAGGCGGTCCAGTAGGCCGGCTGGGCGCCGGCGTAGTTGGCCACGCCGGGGGGGGTGAAGGTCGTGGCCGGCAGCTGGCCGCCGCGCAGCAGCTTGGTGGCGATGAAGTCGCTGTCGATGGCCATGGCCAGGGCCTGGCGCACCCGGCGGTCGCGGAACGGCGGGTAGCCGGTCTTCGGATTGTTGTTGAACGCCAGGTAGGCCACGCCCAGGTAGGTGTTGGTGCGCACATAGCCGGGCATCGTCCTGCGCAGGAAGGCGATGCGGTTGGACTGGATGTCGGTGTTGAGGTCCAGCTCGCCGCGCGCGACCCGCCGCTCGGCCGAGATCGCGTCATTGGTCGGGTAGTAGTAGACCTCGTCGATGCAGACCTTGTCGGCGTCCCAGAAGCGCGGGTTCTTGACCACCTTCACATAGTTGCCGAGCCGGTATTCGGTCAGCATGTAGGGACCGTTGCCGACGAAATGCCCGGGCTTGATCCAGTCCGCGCCCCAGCGTTCGATCACGTGCCGGGGCACCGGATACATGGTGTGGTGCTTGGCCAGCTCGATCAGGTAGGGCGCCGGATGGTTGAGCTCGATCCGCAGGGTGCGGGCGTCGAGCGCGGTGACCCCGAGGGTCTCGAGCGGCGCCTTGCCCTCGTTGACCGCCTGGGCCCCCTTCACGAGATAGAAGACCGAGGCGTATTCCGAAGCCGTCTTCGGATCGAGCAGGCGCCGGAACGAATAGACGAAGTCGTCGGCCGTCACCGGCACGCCGTCCGACCACTGGGCCTGGCGCAGATGGAAGGTCCAGGTCAGGCCGTCGGGGCTGATGTCCCACCGCTCGGCCATGCCGGGAATCGGCTTGCCCTCCGGGTCGGACTGGCTGAGGCCGACCAGCACGTCGCTCTGGATGCGGTCTTCCCAGGTGCCGGTCGACAGATGCGGGTCGAGCGTCAGCGGTTCGGAGCCGTTGCCGTACTGCAGGCAGACCTTGCCGGCCGGACAGGGCGGCCGCGACGGACCGGACTGGCCGCAGGCCGCCAGGGTCGCCGCGGCCAGCGATGCGAGGAAGAGATTGCGGATCACGCGGCCCGGCCGTTCAATGGCGGCCACAAGGTTTCGGGAGTCGCCCATGTCATCGCTCGCCCTGCGCCGGAAGTCCGGCATCGCCCTGGCCGCCGGAGCGGCGGTTCTGATGATGGCCGGCGGCGGCCAGGCGGCCGACGCGCCCAAGGCCCGCGCCGCCCAGCTGCAGGCGGTTG
>DAORNX010000027.1:10514-12323 GCA_035441225.1 Caulobacter sp. | reverse complement strand
CGCCGCACCGGGGCCGACCCGCGCCTGGCCGCCGCCCTGGCCAGCGCCGCCCTGCGCGAGACCGAGGAGGAGACCGGCCTGGTCCTGCCGCATGAGCATGGCCCCCTGACCCTGGCCGCCCGCGCGATCACCCCGACCAACAGCCCGGTGCGGTTCCACGCGCGGTTCTTCGCCGTCGACGCCGAGCTGGCCCGTGGCGAGGCGGCCGACAGCGGCGAGCTGGCCGATCTGGCCTGGCGCTCGTTCGACGAGTCGCTGGCCTTGCCGCTGTACGACATCACCGAGGCCGTGCTGCGCAGCCTCCAGACGGACGGATCGCCCTTCATGATGACCTATCGCGGCGGGACGACCCTGGTGCGCGCCCTGCCCTGATTGACTTGTCGGCCGCGATGAGTATGTTCCGCGCCTCTCGTTTCGGCCCTTCGCGGCTACCCAAGGATTCCCACGATGGCCAAACCGGCTTCCATCAAGATCCGCCTGAACTCCTCGGCGGACACCGGCTTCTTCTACGTCGCCAAGAAGAACGCCCGCACCATGACCGAGAAGCTCGTGCTGAAGAAGTACGACCCGGTCATCCGCAAGCACGTCGAATTCAAGGAAGGCAAGATCAAGTAGATCTGCCAACATCCTGTCTATGTTGAAGGAAACCCGGCCTTGCGCCGGGTTTTCTGCGTTCAGGCGGCGCGCGCGATGACCCGGTTGCGCCCGGCCGCCTTGGCCTCGTAGACCGCCTCGTCCGCCCGCTTGAGCAGGGCGTCGGGAGTGTCCGCCTCGCCCAGGGTGGAGGCCACGCCGACCGAGATGGTCACCGTCAGCAATTCCTTGCCGCCGGCGACGCGGAACGGCGAGCCGGCCACGTGTAGCCGGATACGCTCGGCCACCCGCTGGGCGTCTTCCAGCCGGGCGCCGGGCATGATCACGGTGAACTCCTCGCCGCCGTAGCGGCAGGGCAGATCGATGGCCCGCACATTGGACGCGAGCCGCACCGCGAATTCCCGCAGCACCTCGTCGCCGATGTCATGGCCGAAGGCGTCATTGATCTTCTTGAAGTGGTCGATGTCGATCATCAGCGCCGAGACCGGGTCGCCGCCATGCGAGGCCCGCTTCACGAGGGCCCCGAGCTGGCCCTCCATGTAGCGACGGTTATGCAGGCCGGTCAGCTGGTCGGTGACCGCCAGCTCCAGCGAATGGTCGAGATTGTCGCGCAGGAAGTCGGTGTAGCGCTTGCGCCGGATCTGGGTGCGGGCGCGGGCGGCCATCTCCTGTGGATCGAGCGGCTTGGTCAGCAGGTCGTTGACGCCGATCTCGAGCGCCTTGATCAGCCGGTGGCGCTCGTCCGGATCGACGATGGCCAGGATCGGCAGGTGGCGCGTGGCCTCGTCCGAACGGATGTTGGCCGCGAAGCGCAGGCCGTCGAAGCTGCGGGCGGTGGCGTTGACGATGATCAGGTCGACCGGGCCGCGAGCGGTCAGGTGCGCCTTCTCCGGGTCGGTCTCGATCACCGGCCGGTGCTCTATCGCCAGTTCGGCCGTCAGCCGCTGCGCCTGGCGTTCGTTGTCGTCGACCACCAGCACGCGGCCGCCGGACCCGCCGAGGCGGGCCGCGGCGCCGGCGATCACGCCGATGCGGCGACCGGACGCCTCGCGCGCGCGCAGTTCGTCCATCACCTGCTTGAGCCGCGTCAGGCTGCGCACGCGGGCGAACAGCATCACATCGTCGATCGGCTTGGTCAGGAACTCGTCGGCGCCGGCCTCCAGCCCCTCGATCCGGTCCGACCGGCCGTCGAGGGCGGTGACCAGCACCACCGGA
>DAORNX010000027.1:0-10497 GCA_035441225.1 Caulobacter sp. | reverse complement strand
AGCCGACGGCAGACGGCGAACCCGTCCATGCCGGGCATCATCACATCGAGCAGGATGATGTCGGGGCTTTCGGCGGCGGCGACGGCCAGGGCCGTCGGCCCGTCGCTGGCCGTCAGCACCTCGTAGTACTCGGCCGCCAGCTTGGCCTCGAGCAGCTTCACATTGGCTTCGATGTCGTCGACGACCAGGATCCGCGCGCTCATCGTTCCGCCCTCCTAGTCCAGGAACCGCCGGATGGTGTCGAGAAAGTGAGACACCGAGATCGGCTTGGAAATATAGGCCTCGCAGCCGCCTTCGCGGATGCGTTCCTCGTCGCCCTTCATCGCGAATGCGGTGACCGCCACGACGGGAATATGGCTCAGTTCGTCGTCTTCCTTCAGCCACTTGGTGACTTCCAGGCCGGAAATCTCGGGCAGCTGGATGTCCATCAGAATCAGGTCCGGGCGGTGCTCGCGGGCCAGCGCCAGCGCCTGGAGGCCCTCGCGGGTCTGCAACGTCTCGTAGCCCTGGGCATCGAGCAGGTCGTGGAAGAGCTTCATGTTGAGCTCGTTATCCTCGACGATGAGGACCTTCTTGGCCATCCGGACCCACAACCCCAGCCGTTTCGACGTCGCGCACGAACAAGAGACTCGCCGCCGCCGTGTTCCTGCCAGTAATCGGTGAATATCCTTAAACCCGAGCTAACCCAGCGAGACAGCCTTGCAGCCCGTCGCCCACGAAGATCTGGTCATCCGGCCGACAGCGCCCCTGCTCATCGTCGACGTCGACGAGGTGCTGGCCCACTTCATGGCCGGGTTCGAACGCTACGTGGCGCGGCACGGCGTTGAAATGCGCATCGACCGCTTCGCCCTGTTCCAGAACCTGTACCGGCCCGGCGAGACCGAGCCGCTGGACTTCGAGACAGGCAAGGCCCTGTTCGACGACTTCTTCCGTCATGGGGCGGACGATCTCGACCCGGTCGAGGGGGCGGCCGACGCGCTGGCCAGCCTGTCGCAACGGGCCGGCGTGGTGATCCTGACCAACGCCCCGGCCCATGCGCTCGAATCGCGCACCGGGTGGCTGGGCAAGCACGGGTTCGACTACCCGATGATCCTCCATTCCGGCCTCAAGGGCCCGGCCATCGCCGCCATGGCCGGCCGCACGAGCGGGCCGGCGGCCTTCATCGACGACCTGTTGCCCAATCTCGAGTCCTCGGCCGAATCGGCCCCGGCCGTGGCCACCTTCCAGATCATCGCCGACCACCGGCTGCGGCCGTATGCCCCGACCGTTCCTGACCGGCATGACCTGCATGAGGACTGGTCGACCCTGGGACCGGCGCTGGGCGCGGCGATCCGATGATCCGCATCGGCGTCGACATCGGCGGCACCAAGGTCGAGGCCGCCGCCCTGGCCGCCGACGGATCGTTCGTCGCCCGGGTGCGACAGCCCAATCCGGGCGGCTATGAAGCCTTCCTCGAGGTCGTGCGCGATGTCGTGCTGGAAGCCGGCCGGCAGGCGGGCGTCCGGGGCGCCAGCGTCGGCTGCGGCGCGCCCGGCTCGATCTCGCCGAAGACCGGCCTGATGCGCAACGCCAATTCGGTATGGATGAACGGCCGGCCGATGCGCGAGGATCTGGCGCGCGTTCTTGGCCAGCCCGTGCGGCTGGAGAATGACGCCAACTGCTTCGCCCTGTCAGAGGCCACGGACGGCGCGGCGGCCGGAGCCCGGGTGGTGTTCGGCGCGATTCTCGGCACCGGCTGCGGCGGCGGTGTGGTGGTCGATGGCCGGACCCTCGAGGGGCGCAACGGCGTCGGCGGCGAATGGGGCCACAGCCCCCTGCCCTGGTCATCGAAGAGCGAGCACCAGGCGCACCGCTGCTGGTGCGGCCGCGTCGACTGCCTGGAGACCTGGACCTCGGGCTCGGCCTTCGTCGCCGACTATCGCGAGGCCTCTGGCCGGACCCGTGACGGAGCCGCCATCGTGGCCGCGGCGCGCGCCGGGGAGACCGCCGCCGCCGAGGCGCTCGATCGCTACGTCGACCGACTGGGCCGGGCCCTGGCCTCGCTGTGCAACCTGCTCGACCCGGACGTCATCGTGCTGGGCGGCGGCATGTCCAACGTCGACGAGCTGTACGAGCGCGTGCCGCCCGTGGTCGCCCACTACATCTTCTCAGACACCTTCGAGACTCCGATCCGCCAGGCGAAGCACGGGGACTCCTCCGGCGTCCGCGGGGCGGCATGGCTGTGGCCGCTAAATTCCTGATCCTTCCCCTCTTGGGGAAGGGGGACCATGCGAAGCATGGTGGAAGGGGATGCGCGGTGGCGGAAGGGTCGGGCGACGGGTAACGTCGACAGTCGCGCCTCCCGCTCCACCACCCTTCGGGTGGTCCCCCTCTCCCAAGAGGGAGAGGAAGAACTACCGGCGCCCCCACCCCGGCGCGGGCGCCACCGGCTCCCGGCTCTGCGGGATCAGCTCGCGCATGCGCTTCGTGAAGCTCCTCAGCGCCACCTCGTTCACGCTGAGCGGCCCCATGGCGTAGCTGGACGAGGCCATGCCGGCCTGGACCCGCTCGATCAGCGCCTTGTCCTCGATGTTGACCTGCCGGTTCACGCGCCAGTTCAGGTAGCGGGTCGCGCACATTTCCCGACGGTCGTCGGGCAGGACGTAGGCGATCTCGCGCAAAACAGTCCTGGTCGGCGAGACGGGCAGGAACTGCATGAAGTCGATCTGGTCGGGATAGATGTCGAAGGCGCAGTTGGGCCAGAGCTTGAAATAGGTCCACAGCCGCCGCCGCTCCGGCGGCAGGTGCTCGACCACCGGCAGGAAGGCCTGGTAACGCCGCTCCGACCAGTTGTCCGACGGCGTGTCGCGCAGGGCGCCCCACATCTTGTCGCACCACTCGCCGGCCTCGAGGCCGTAGCCGGCTCCGAACAGCCGTGTCAGTCCCGGGTGGGCGACGGTGATGTGCAGGCTGTCGGAATAGTTGTCCGAGACGTTCTTCCAGTTCACCTCGCGCTCGCGCAGCGTGACCCGGCCGAGCGGCTGGAGGTCCTCCATGCGGTAGGGCTCCATCTCGGCGTAGTAGGGGCCGAGCATCTCGCGCACCGACGGCAGGCCGCCCTCGAGCCGGATGAACACGAAGCCCAGGCAGACCTCGATATCGACCGGCGCGAGGTTGTGCGCCGCCTGGTCGAAGCCCTCGAAAGCCTTCACATGCGGCACACCCGCGAGCCGCCCGCGCAGGTCGTAGCTCCAGGCGTGATAGGGGCAGGTCATGCGCAGGCCGCAGTTGCCGGCCGGGCCGTCGACGACGCGCGAGGCGCGGTGGCGGCAGACGTTGTGGAAGGCGCGCACCTTCTGGTCGTCGCCGCGCACGACGACGATGCTCTCGCCGAGGAATTCGAGGGTATGGAAGTCACCGGCCTGCGGGATGTCGGACAGATGGCAGACGATCTGCCAGCTCTGGCGGAACACGGCCCGCTTCTCGGCCTCGAAGAAGTCCGGGTCGTGATAGATCCAGCCCGGCAGGCCGAGGCCCTCTCCGGACGGCTCCGGACGGATTTCCGATGACCGGACAGCGCTCATTGACCCACCTCTTTCCCGACCCGCCTAGTCACGCCGGACGGTCCGCGAGGTCAAGACATCCTGACGCCGCGCGATCTCCGGCCGTGTATGCTGGCCACATGAAGGCCCTCTGCCGCGACTGCTTCTGGACCGGGGACACCGCGCCGCGCCGCTGCCCGTCCTGCAGCTCGCCGCGGGTGGTGAGCCATGACGAGCTCGCGACCCTGTCGATGGCCCACCTCGACTGCGACGCCTTCTACGCCTCGGTTGAGAAGCGCGACCGGCCCGAGCTGCGCGACCTGCCGTTGATCGTCGGCGGCGGCAAGCGCGGTGTGGTGACCACCTGCTGCTACATCGCCCGCATGAGCGGCGTGCGCTCGGCCATGCCGATGTTCAAGGCGCGGCAGCTGTGCCCCCAGGCGGTCGTCCTTCCGCCCGAGTTCGCCAGGTACCGGGCCGAGAGCAAGCGCATCTTCGACAAGGTCCGCGACCTGACGCCGCTGGTCCAGCCGCTGTCGCTGGACGAGGCCTGGATCGACCTGTCAGGCACCGAGAGACTGCACGGCGCGCCACCGGCCGTGATGCTGGCGAGGCTGCAGGCCGAGATCGAGGCCGAGATCGGCCTGACCGTCTCGATCGGCCTGGCGGCCAACAAATTCATGGCCAAGATCGCCTCGGAAATCGACAAGCCACGCGGTTTCTCGGTGGTCGGGGCGGCCGGGGCCCAGGCGTTCCTGGCCCCGCGGTCGGTGCGCATCCTGCCCGGGGTGGGGCCCGTCATGGCCGCCGCGCTGGAGAAGGCCGGCTTCAGGACGGTCGGCGACATCGCCGCCGCCGATCTGCGCGAACTGGCCGACCGGTTCGGATCGCACGGCCTGCATCTGCACAAGCTGTCGCTGGGCCAGGACAGCCGGGTGGTCAATCCCGACCAGCACCGCAAGACAATCAGCGCCGAGACCACCTTTTTCGACGACCTGCATCAGGTCGAGGACCTCGAGAACCGGCTGTGGCCGTTGTGCGAAAAGGTCGCTCGCCAGCTGCGCGCCGAGGGGATCGCCGGACGGGTGGCGACGCTCAAGCTGCGTACGCCGGATTTCAAGATCCATACCCGCCGCCGGACCCTGCCCGTCCCGACCCAGACCGCGCGGACATTGTTCACCGTCGCCCGCGAGCTGCTGGCGGCCGAGCCGGCGGGACGATCATATCGGCTGATCGGCGCGGGTCTGTCGGATTTCGTCGAGGCGGCGGCGGCCGAAGGCGACTTCTTCGCGGATGCGGAAAAACGCAGCCTCAAGAGCGAGACGGCCATCGACGCCCTGCGGGCCCGGTTCGGCAAGGGCGCCGTGGTCACGGGCCGCGCGCTCGGCCGTCAGGTGCGGGACTGATCCCCAGGACCGCGACTCACCTGGCGACGGGACGTTGAAAGTTCGGGCCGGACGACCGGCGGACGGCCGTCGCGACGGGGCGAACCGCGCCCGCGACCTCGCCCGGAGCGCGAAACCTGATCACGTCCGCGCCAAACCGACGCGCACGGGGTCTTCGGCCCTTCCAAAGCGTCGCCGTTTCCATATCTAATTGGCCATGAGGCGAGCCCTTCCCGGGCGCGCCCTGGATGGACGACGAATGGCGGAGAAGAAATCAGGCGCTGGATCGAACGGCACTGGCTCGGCGGTGGTCACCCAGACCAAGCCGAAGACCGCCAAGCCGTCCCTCTATCGCGTGCTTATTCTCAACGACGATTACACTCCCATGGAGTTCGTCGTTTACGTGCTTGAGCGGTTTTTCAACAAATCGCGCGAAGATGCGACCCGCATCATGCTTCACGTGCACCAGAACGGGGTCGGCGTCTGTGGAGTCTACACCTACGAAGTGGCTGAAACGAAAGTGGCCCAGGTGATCGATTCCGCCCGCCGTCACCAGCATCCGTTGCAGTGCACAATGGAAAAGGATTGAGGAGCCCAGCTTGCCCTCGTTTTCGCGCAATCTCGAAGAGACCCTCCACCGCGCCGTGGCCTTCGCCAACCAGCGAAAGCACGAGTATGCGACCCTGGAGCATCTGCTCCTGTCCCTCACCGACGACGAGGACGCCGCGGGGGTGATGACCGCCTGCGACGTCGACCTGGCGGCGCTCAAGAAGACGCTGGTCAACTACCTCGACACCGAGCTGCGCAGCCTGATCGTCGAGGATGGCGAGGACGCCAAGCCGACCGCCGGCTTCCAGCGCGTGATCCAGCGCGCCGTGATCCACGTGCAGTCCTCGGGCCGCGACGAGGTGACCGGGGCCAATGTGCTGGTCGCGGTCTTCTCCGAGCGCGAGAGCCATGCCGCCTATTTCCTGCAGGAGCAGGACATGACGCGGTACGACGCGGTCAACTACATCGCCCATGGCATCGCCAAGAAGGCCGGCGCCTCGGAGCCCAAGCAGGCCAAGGGGGCCAACACCGAGGGCGACGAGGAGAAGGCCTCGGTCAAGACCGGCGGCGAGGCGCTCGAGGCCTATTGCGTCGACCTCAACGAGAAGGCGCGCCAGGGCAAGGTCGATCCGCTGATCGGCCGCCACAACGAGGTCGAGCGCTGCATCCAGATCCTCTGCCGGCGGACCAAGAACAATCCCCTGCTGGTGGGCGACCCGGGCGTCGGCAAGACCGCCATCGCCGAGGGCCTGGCCCGCAAGATCGTCACCCACCAGGTGCCGGAAGTGCTTGAGGGCGCGACCATCTTCGCGCTCGACATGGGCGCCCTGCTGGCCGGCACCCGCTACCGGGGCGACTTCGAGGAGCGGGTCAAGCAGGTGGTCAAGGAGCTGGAGAACCACCCCAACGCCATCCTGTTCATCGACGAGATCCATACGGTGATCGGCGCCGGGGCCACGTCCGGCGGGGCCATGGACGCCTCCAACCTGCTCAAGCCGGCCCTGGCCTCGGGCAGCCTGCGCTGCATGGGCTCGACCACCTACAAGGAATTCCGCCAGCACTTCGAGAAGGACCGGGCGCTGGTGCGCCGGTTCCAGAAGATCGACGTCAACGAGCCGACGATCGAGGACACCCTGAAGATCCTCAAGGGCCTGAAGGTCTACTACGAGGAATTCCACAAGCTGAAGTACACCAACGACGCGCTCAAGGTCGCGGTGGACCTGTCGGCCAAGTACATCACCGACCGCAAGCTGCCGGACAAGGCGATCGACGTGATCGACGAGGCCGGCGCCGGCCAGATGCTGCTGCCCGAAAGCAAGCGCAAGAAGACCATCGGCGTGAAGGAGATCGAGGCCGTCGTGGCCAAGATCGCCCGCATTCCGCCCAAGTCGGTCAGCAAGTCGGACACCGAGGCCCTCAAGGAGCTAGAGAACGACCTGCAGCGCACGGTGTTCGGCCAGCCCGAAGCCATCGTCCAGCTGTCCAGCGCCATGAAGATGGCCCGGGCCGGCCTGCGAGACCCGCAGAAGCCGATCGGCTGCTATCTGTTCAGCGGCCCAACCGGCGTGGGCAAGACCGAGGCGGCCCGCCAGCTGGCCTCGACGCTCGGCATCGAACTGCTGCGGTTCGACATGTCCGAGTACATGGAGCGACACACGGTCAGCCGCCTGATCGGCGCCCCTCCGGGCTATGTCGGCTATGACCAGGGCGGCCAGCTGACCGACGCCGTCGACCAGCACCCCCACGCCGTGGTGCTGCTGGACGAGATCGAGAAGGCCCACGCCGACGTCTACAACATCCTGCTGCAGGTCATGGACCACGGCCAGCTGACCGATTCCAATGGCAAGAAGGTCGACTTCCGCAACGTGGTCCTGATCATGACCACCAACGCCGGAGCGGCCGACGCCCAGCGTCAGACCATCGGCTTCGGCCGCGGCAAGGCGGAGGGCGAGTCGGAAGAGGCGATCAAGCGCATCTTCACCCCCGAGTTCCGCAACCGCCTCGACGCCGTGGTGGCCTTCAAGCCGCTGACCCAGGACATCATCCGCCAGGTGGTGCAGAAGTTCGTGCTGCAGCTGGAAGCCCAGCTGGCCGACCGCAACGTGACCATCGAGACCAGCGACGAGGCCGCCGACTGGCTGGCCAAGAACGGCTTCGACGAGCTCTACGGCGCCCGGCCGCTGGCCCGGGTGATCCAGGAGCACATCAAGAAGCCCCTGGCCGACGACATCCTGTTCGGCAAGCTCGCCAAGGGCGGCCACGTCCGCGTCGTGCTCAAGGACGGCAAGATCGCCTTCGAATTCGAGGTCGACGACAAGCCCCGTCAGCCCGGCGAGCCGGAGATCGAGGAACCCGCGCTCGCGGAATAGTGGACAAAGCGGGAACAATCGAATAGGTTGTGCGAATGACGCCGTTCGCCTTCGATACGCTCAGCGCCTCCAAACGCCTTCGCGAGGCGGGGATGGCCGAGGGCGTCGCGGAGGCGGTGGTGGCCGTGTTCCAGCACGCGACAGCATCGGTGGACTTCGGTCAGCTGGCGACGAAGGCTGATCTCGCCGGCATGGCGACCAGGGCGGATATCGCGGACATGGTCACCCGGGCAGACATCGCCGATATGGCGACGAAATCAGACATCGCCGAGATGGCGACGAAGGCGGACATCGCCGAGATGGCGACGAAAGCGGACATCGCCGAGATGGCGACGAAAGCGGACATCGCCGAGATGGCGACGAAGGCGGACATCGCCGATATGGCGACGAAATCAGACATCGCCGAGATGGCGACGAAAGCGGACATCGCGGACATGGCGACAAAGTCCGATCTCGCAGCGCTCCAGGCGGCGATCGAGCGCGACCTCGTTGTCCAGGCCGCTGAAGCGAAGCTCGGACTTGGCCAGCTGGAGTTGCGGGTCCAGAGGCGATCAGACCAGCAAATGTGGGGCATCATCGGCCTTCTGTCGGGCGTGATCATGCTCGCGACGGCGACCATCAAACTATTCCCCTGACGCTTCCCGCTTGCGTTGACCGCCCTCGCCCGCCGATGCTGGGAGGATGAGTTCCGCGGTCCTTCCCTGGCAGGCCTGGGCGCTGCTGTCGGCGGCCTTCGCGGCCTTGACGGCGATCTTCGGCAAGGTCGGGGTCGAGGCGATCAATTCCGACTTCGCGACCCTGATCCGCACGGCGGTGATCCTGGCGGTGACCGCCGGCATCGTGGCCGCCACCGGGGCCTGGCAGCCGCTGTCCAGCGTGGCGAGCCGGAGCTGGATCTTCCTGACCCTGTCGGCCCTGGCCACGGGCGCGTCCTGGCTCTGCTACTACCGCGCCCTCAAGCTCGGCCCGGCCGCCCAGGTCGCGCCGATCGACAAGCTGAGCATCGTGCTGGTGGCCATCTTCGCCACCCTGTTCCTCGGGGAAAAGCTCACCGGCAAGAACTGGCTGGGCGTGGCCCTCATCGCCCTCGGCGCCATTCTGGTCGCCACCAAACGCTGACCTTCGGAGACTCCCATGAAATACCGCCAGCTCGGCAGCAGCGACCTGATGGTCTCGGAGATATCCCTGGGGTCGTGGCTGACCTACGGCGTGGGCGTCGAGCGCGACAACGCCATCGCCTGCGTCAACCGCGCCTTCGACCTGGGGATCACCTTCCTCGACACGGCCAACGTCTACGGCCGGGGCGCCGCCGAGACGGTGCTGGGCGAGGCGCTCGCCGGCCGGCCGCGCGACAGCTACATCCTGGCCACCAAGCTGATGGGGCCGATGAGCGACACCGACAGGGGCCTGTCCCGCGCCCAGGTGTTCAAGCAGATCGACGCGTCGCTGGCCCGGTTGCGCACCGATTACGTCGATCTCTACCAGTGCCATCGCTACGACCCGGACACGCCGCTGGAGGAGACCATGCAGGCCCTGACCGAGATCGTCCGGGCGGGGAAGGTGCGCTACATCGGCTTCTCGGAATGGTCGCCCGACCAGATCGCCGCCGCGCTCGCCATGCCGGGCGTGGAGAAGTTCGTCTCCAGCCAGCCGCAGTATTCGCTGCTCTGGCGCCGGCCCGAGGCGAAGGTCATCCCCCTGTGCGCGGCCAATGGGATCTCGCAGATCGTCTGGTCGCCGCTGGCCCAGGGGGTGCTGACCGGCAAGTACCGGCCGGGTCAGCCCCTGCCCGAGGACTCGCGCGCCGCCAGCGACAGCATGAGCAGCGCGATCCAGCGCTGGATGGCGCCGGACATCCTCGAACGGGTCGAGCGGCTCAGGCCGATCGTCGCCGAGGCCGGCTGCACCATGGCCCAGTTCGCCCTCGCCTGGGTGCTGCGCGAACCGAATGTCGCCTCGGCCATCGTCGGCGCCAGCCGGCCCGGCCAGCTCGACGACAACGCCGCGGCGGTCGACCTGGTCATCGACCCGGCGCTGTTCGCGCGGGCCGAGGCCGTGCTGGAACCCGCGTCCGCAGCGACCTGATCACCATCAACGGCGCCGGGAGGACATAATGGTCATTTTCATCAAGGGGCGCCGGGCGCTGTCCGTCGCCGCCATCGCCACCCTGCTGGTGGCCCTGGCCCAGGCCATCGGGACATTTGCACCGCAGTCGGCGGGCGATCCCGCCCTTCTGTCGGTCGTCGCGGCGATGCAGGGCTACCGGTCCCCGATGGGTCTGGGCATGGAGCCATCGCTGCTGGACATCCAGACCGGTCTGTCGCTGGCCATGAGCCTGTTTCTGGTCGCCTTCGCCGTCCTCGGGCTGTCCTTCGCCGGCGACCGGGACGCCTCGCCGCGCACGCTGTCGCGGATCGCCGTCATATCGGCTGGCACCATGGGCACCCTGACCGTCGCCTTCGCGGTGTTTCGCATCCCGCCCCTGCTGGTCAGCATGGCGGTGCTGGCCATTCTCTTTCTGGTCGCGTCGCTGAGGACGCTACGGGCCTAGATCAGGGGATCGGAGGGCGGCGTGGCGTCCGGCGCAGCCGGGGGAGTCTCTTGGGGCGAGGCGGCCGGCGTTGCGTCGGCCGCCGGTTCCGGATCCGCCTGCGGCGTCGCGTCCTCGACAGG
>DAORNX010000026.1:0-12469 GCA_035441225.1 Caulobacter sp. | reverse complement strand
GGCCGACCAGCTGGCCCTGGCCGGCGACGAGGCCGGCGCCGAAGCCGCCCGGGCCCAGCAGATCCGCGCCTCGGCCTCCGATCCAGATCTGCTGGAGGCCGGCGTCGCCCTCTGCGACAACCGGCTGGCCGTGGCCGAGCGGCTGCTCAAGCCCTACCTGGCCCGGCATCCCACCAACGCCGCGGCGATCCGCATGCTGGCCGAGGTGGCCGCGCGGCTGGGGCGCAACGAGGACGCCGAAACCCTGCTGGCCCGTTGCGTCGAACTGGCCCCGGCGTTCGCCGAGGCGAGGCACAATCACGCCACCATCCTCTATCGCCTGAACCGGTCGGAGGAGGCGCTGGCCCAGCTGGACTGGCTGCTGGCCCGCAATCCGCAACACCCCGGCTATCGCAACCTGCGGGCCGCCGCCCTGGGCCGGGTCGGGGACTACCAGGGCGCCATCGCCCTGTATGACGAGCTGCTGAAGGCCTACCCCGACCAGCCCAAGGCCTGGATGAGCTACGGCCATTCGCTGAAGACCGTGGGCCGCCAGTCGGACGCCGTCGCGGCCTACCGCCGGAGCATCGCCCTCGCGCCGCAGATGGGCGAGGCCTGGTGGAGCCTGGCCAATCTCAAGACCGTGCGCTTCTCCGACGACGACGTGGCGGCGATGGAGGGCCAGCTGGCGCGCCAGGACCTGGCGGACGAGGACCGCTTCCACCTGCAGTTCGCCCTCGGCAAGGCGCTGGAAGACGCGGGCCAGGCGGCGCGCGCCTTCGCCTTCTATCGCGACGGCGCGGCCCTGCGGCGCAAGGCGATCGACTATGACGCCGAGGCCAACACCGCCCATGCGGCGCGGTCGAAGGCCCTGATGACCCCGGCCTTCTTCGCCGAGCGGCGGGACTGGGGCTGCCCGGCCCCCGACCCGATCTTCGTCGTCGGCCTGCCGCGCTCGGGATCGACCCTGATCGAACAGATCCTCTCCAGCCATTCGGCCGTCGAGGGGACCATGGAGCTGCCCGACATCATCTCCATGGCCCGCCGGCTGGGGGGGCGGCAGCGGCGCGGCCAGCCGTCAGCCTACCCCGAGGTGCTGGGGACGCTCGATGCCGACGCCTGCCGGGCCCTGGGCGACGAATACCTCGACCGCACCCGCATCCAGCGCAAGCTTGGCCGGCCGTTGTTCATCGACAAGATGCCCAACAATTTCGCCCACATCGGGCTGATCCGCCTGATCCTGCCGCGGGCGAAGATCATCGACGCCCGGCGTCACCCGCTCGGTTGCTGCTTCTCGGCGTTCAAGCAACATTTCGCGCGGGGCCAGACCTTTTCCTACGACCTGGTCGAGCTGGGCCGGTACTACGCGGACTACGTCGACCTGATGGCCCATTGGGACGCCGCGATCCCCGGCGCCGTCCACCGGGTGATCTATGAACGGATGGTCGCCGATCCGGAGGCGCAGGTGCGCCGCCTGCTGGACCACTGTGGCCTGCCGTACGAGCCGGCCTGCCTGGCCTTCCATGAAAACGACCGAGCCGTTCGCACCGCCAGTTCCGAACAGGTGCGCCGGCCGATCTTCACCGACGCGGTCGATCACTGGCGTGCCTACGAGGCCTGGCTCGACCCGCTGAAGACCGCGCTCGGGCCGGCGCTGGACACCTGGGACGCCTGAGCGATCCTGAGACATTGTCGCCACAGGGGCAGGCATGAATTCCTGCATTTACTGAATTGCGGCGCTGTAACTTGACAGTCCGGCCCTCCGCGCACTGACATCCCTCAACGGGGTGTCCGCGCAGGGGAGCGAGTCATGATGAAGGCGACGGCGTTTGGTCGCAGGGCGACAGTCTGGTCGTCGGTGCTGCTGGCCAGCACGATGTTGACGGGCGTGTCCGCCGCCTTCGCCCAGGACACCACGGTCGGCGAGATCATCGTCACCGCGCAGAAGCGGGCCGAAGACCTGCAGGACGTGCCGGTCAGCATTCAGGCCATCGGCGGCGAGAAGCTTGAGGCGCTCGTCATCTCGGACTTCAACGACTACGTGAAGTTCCTGCCCAGCGTGTCGTTCCAGTCCACGGCGCCGGGCTTCTCCAGCGTCTACATGCGCGGCGTGGCCAGCGGCGGCGACGGCAACCACTCGGGCTCCCTGCCCAGCGTCGGCATCTATCTCGACGAGCAACCGATCACGACGATCCAGGGCGCGCTGGACGTCCACGTCTACGACATGGAGCGGGTCGAGGCGCTCGCGGGACCGCAGGGCACGCTGTACGGCGCCAGCTCGCAGGCCGGGACCATCCGCCTGATCACCCACAAGCCGGAGATCGGCGATTTCAGCGGGGCCATCGACACCGAGGTCAACAGCGTCTCCGAAGGCGACATCGGGTACGGCGTCGAGGGCTTCGTCAACGTGCCGGTCAGCGACTCCGCCGCCCTGCGCGTGGTCGGCTGGTACCAGCACGACGCCGGCTACGTGGACAACGTCCTCAGCAGCCGCACCTACCCGACCTGGGGCGGTACGATCACCAACACCCGCTTCGCCGAGGATGACTACAACGACGTCACGACCACCGGCGGTCGGATGGCGCTGAAGATCGACCTGAACGAGGACTGGACCGTGACCCCCTCGCTGATGGGGCAGACCGAGACCAGCCACGGCAACTTCTCGTTCGATCCGACGCTGGGCGACCTGAAGATCGCCCGCTACCGGCCGGAAAGCGCCAAGGACAAATGGTACCAGGCGGCCATGACGGTCGAGGGCAAGATCGGCAGCCTCGATTTCGTCTATGCCGGTTCATACATGAAGCGCGACGTGGATTCGCAGTCGGACTACTCCGACTATTCGTTCTTCTACGACACGCTGTTCGGTTACGGCGCCTACTGGGTCGATGACCTGAACAATCCTGTCGAACCGACGCAGTACATCAAGGCCCGCGACCGCTACACCAAGGAAAGCCACGAGATCCGGCTGTCCACGCCGTCGGACCTGCCGCTGCGGGTGGTGGGCGGCTACTTCTTCCAGAACCAGACCCACGGCATCGAACAGCGCTACATGATCGACGGCATCGGCAGCGCCATCGAGGTGTCTGGCTGGCCCGACACCATCTGGCTGACGCAGCAGTTCCGCACCGACAAGGACTACGCGCTGTTCGGCGAGGTGGCCTGGGACTTCCATCCGGGCTGGACCCTGACCGGCGGCGTCCGCTACTTCCTGTCCGAGAACGGCCTGAAGGGCTTCTTCGGCTATGGCGCCGGCTACAGCAGCTCGACGGGCGAGGCGGCCTGCGACCCGAGCCTGCCGGTCTATTCCACCGCGCCCTGCACCAACCTGCACAAGACCACCGAGGAGTCGGGCTTCACCCACCGGGTCAACCTGACCTGGTCGGTCGACGACGACCGGATGCTGTACGGCACCTGGTCGACCGGCTACCGGCCGGGCGGCATCAACCGCCGCGGCACCCTGCCGCCCTACAGCTCGGACTTCCTGACCAACTACGAGCTGGGCTGGAAGACCATGTGGTTCGACCGGTCGGTGCGCTGGAACGGCGCTATCTACCTCGAGCGCTGGGACGACTTCCAGTTCTCGATCCTCGGCGCGAATGGCCTGACCGAGATCAAGAACGCGGCCCAGGCCCGCATCCGCGGCCTTGAGACCGACGTGACCTGGCGGGTCGCCGAGGGGCTCACGATCAACGGCGGGGCGGCCTGGACCCAGGCCGAGCTGACGGCCAACTACTGCGGCTTCACCGATCCGCAGGGCAATCCGGTGACCCAGTGCGCGGTCCCGCAGGCGCCCAAGGGCACCCAGCTGCCGGTCACCCCGCGCTTCAAGGGCAATGTGACGGTCCGCTACGAGTTCGCCCTGGGCGAATACGACGCCCACCTGCAGGGCTCGATGGTCACCCAGACCAGCAGCTGGACCGACCTGCGACTGGTCGAGCGGGCGATCATCGGCAAGCAGGACGGCTGGAGCGCCTTCGACTTCACCGCCGGGGTCGAGCGCGACGCCTGGTCGGCCGAGTTCTTCGTCCAGAACCTGACCGACGAGCGCGCCAGTCTCTACCGCTATGCGCAATGCGCCGAGTCGGTCTGCGGCGGCGCGGTCTACACCGTGCCGAACCAGCCGCGGACCCTCGGCCTGAGGCTGGGCCGCAAGTTCTAGGCCCGATGCGGATCGGCGCCCCCGCGGGGGCGCCGGCTAGCGCCTGGCCCGGGCCGCGAAGGCCGCGATGCGGTCGCGCATGTCGGGGCCGACGCCTTCGCCGTGATAGACCTCGTGGGCCAGGCCCGCGGCGATCGGCAGGCCGTCGGTGTGGGTCACCAGCCGTTTGTTGGCCGCATGGCTGAACGGCGAGTTGGCGGCGATCTCGGCGACCCAGGCGTCAATGGCCGCCTCGAAGCCGTCGTCGGGCGCGCAGGCGTTGGCCAGCCCCATGGCCTCGGCCTCGCGGCCCGAATAGGTGCGGCAGGTGAACATCATCTCCCGCGCCTTGTAGGTCCCGACCCGCCGCGGCAGGCGCTGGCTCAGGCCCCAGACCGGCGTCAGGGCCCAGCGGGCGTGGGTGTCGGCGAATTTCGCGCTCTCCGCCGCCAGGATGATGTCGCCGGCCAGGGCCAGCTCCAGCGCGCCGGTGTAGCAGTGGCCGTGCACGGCGCTGATCACCGGCAGTGGCAGGTTCGCCAGCCGCTCGATGACATGGGACTGGTAGTTGGGCCGGGGCAGTTTCTCGCCGACGGCGATGTCGCCCAGGTCGTGGCCGGCCGAGAAACAGCGGCCGGCGCCGCGGAGGACGACCACGGACGCTCCGCCCGGATCGTCTTCCAGCGCCGCGACGTGACCCTCCAGCGCCTCGAACACCGGCACGTTGAGCGAGTTCAGCTTGTCCGGCCGGTTGAGGGTCAGGATCGCCGCCGCGCCGCGATCCTCCCGCAGGACGAGGTCGCTCATCAGGCCGCCGCCTTCTTCAGGAACACCGTCTGGGTGTTGGTGTATTCGAGCAGGCCCTCGAGCGCCCCCTCGACGCCGAGGCCCGACTGCTTCTGGCCGCCGAAGGCCGCAAGCGGCGAAAGGTGCTGGCTCTCGTTGATCCAGACCGTGCCGGTGGCCAGCCGCTCGGCGATGTCCAGCGCCTTCTGTTCGTCCGACGACCAGATCGAGCCGCCCAGGCCGTATTCGGTGGCGTTGGCCTTGCCGACCACGTCGTCCAGGTCGTCCCACTTCAGCAGCGGCAGGACCGGGCCGAACTGTTCTTCCTGCACGATGCGGGCGTTTTCCGGCGGGTTGTCGATGATCGTCACGGGCACGAAGTAGCCCGGCGCCTCGGACGTCTCGCCGCCGATCAGGAACTTGTAGCCGTTGGCCTTGGCGTCGGCGATCAGGTCCAGAACCCGCTGGTACTGCAGCCTGTTCTGGATCGGCCCCATCTGCACGCCCTGCTCGGCGCCGTCGCCCATCTTCACCGTCTTCGCATAGGCGACCAGCGCGTCCTTGAGCGGCTCGTAGACGTCCTTGTGCACGTACATCCGCTTGGTCGCGATGCAGATCTGGCCGGTGTTCTTGAACGCGGCCCAGAACAGCTGCTCGGCGACCTTCTCGACGTCGACGTCGGGCATGACGATGGCCGCGTCGTTGCCGCCGAGCTCGAGCGTGATGCGCTTCAGCGTCGCGGCGGCCGACTGCATGACCTTGCGGCCGGTCTGGGTCGAGCCGGTGAAACTGACCTTGTCGATGCCCGGATGGCTGGTGATCCAGGGACCGAGGTCATCACCGCCCGTGACGATGTTCAGCACGCCGTCCGGCAGCACCCCGCGCAGCAGCTCGCCAACGCGCAGGGTGGTCAGGGGCGTGAACGGCGAGGGCTTGAGGATCACCGTGTTGCCGGCCAGCAGGGCCGGAGCGACCTTGAACATCGCCAGGATGATCGGGAAGTTCCACGGCGCGATGGCGCCGACCACGCCGATCGGCACATGGCGGGTCTCGCCGCGGCGTTCGGCCGTGTCCTCGACGACCGTCACCGGCAGGTCGAGGCTGGCGGTCGCCTGGCACCAGTAGGCGCCGCCGAGGATGTCGCCCATGGCGTCGGCGTGCGGCTTGCCCTGTTCGGCGGTCAGCAGGCGCTTGAGCTCCTCGACATTGCCGGCCAGCACCCCGGCGATGGCCAGCAGGGCCTCGCGACGCTTGGCGATGGGCGTGGCGCGCCAGGCCGGAAAGGCGGCCCGGGCGGCGGCCACCGCCTGGTCGAGCTGCTCGCGCGAGCAGTCCGGCGCCTGGGCGATGACCTGTTCGTTGGCCGGGTTGAGCACGTCGAACCGGCCGGCGCCCGCGACGGCCTTGCCGCCGATGGTCATGGTGTAGGTGGTCTCGCTGGACATTTCCGGGCTCCCTTGTCGTTGTCGGCACAATGACTCGCTGACGCTTGGTCAGCCAAGCGGGGTCGCTGTCCGCGCCGCTTGATCAATTGGCATTGCCAATGCAGATAGTTGTCACGGTTGGCAGGGGGCTTCGGCGATGACCTACAGACTCTACGGCACGCCCGGGTCGCTCTACACGGCCAAGGCGCGGTCCTGGCTGATCAAGAACGGTGTGCCGTTCGAGAACCGCGCGGCCGGGGAGCCGCGCTTCCGCGAGGAGATCGTTCCGAAGATCGGTCGCTGGATCATCCCCGTGCTGGAGGCGCCGGACGGCGAACTGATCCAGGACGGCTCGGCGATCATCGCCCGGCTGGAGGCCGATGGCCTTGCCCGCTGGCCGACCGTTCCCGCCACGCCGCGCCATCGGGTGATCGGCCAGGTCTTCGAGCTGTTCGGCGGAGAGGGACTGCTGCGGCCGGCCATGCACTACCGCTGGAACTTTGACGAGACCAACCTGCCATTTATCGGGCTGGATTTCGCCGCCGGGCTGGCGACGCCGGGCGCCGATCCGGCCGAGGGGGCGGCGGTGTTCCAGTTCGCCGCCCAGAGGATGCGCAAGGCGATGGCCTCCTTCGGGGTGTCGGAGGCGTCCATTCCGCTGGTCGAACGATCCTACGTGCGGTTCCTGGACCTGTTCGAGGCGCATCTGGCCGGCTCGCCCTACCTGCTCGGCGGGCGGCCGACGATCGGCGACTACGGACTGATCGCGCCGCTCTACGCCCACCTGGGTCGCGACCCGCATCCGGCCGACCTGATGAAGCGGAAGGCGCACCGCGTCTGGCGCTGGGTCGAGCGGATGAACGCCGCCGACCTCGACTCGGGCGAGTACGGCTATCCCCCCCCGGAGCTGTTTCCCGACGATGGCGTGCCGGACACCCTCAAGGCGCTGCTGCGCTTCGTCGCCGAGGACTATCTGCCGGAGGTGCGCGCCTATGTCGGCTTCGCCAACGCCTGGCTGGCCGAACGGCCCGATCTGGAGCCCATGACCAGCGGTCTGGCCCGCAGTTCCGAACGGGTCATCGGCCGGACCGCCTTCGACTGGCGTGGCGAGTCGATCGAGGTCGCAGTCATGCCCTACCGCCTTTGGCTGCTGCAGAAGGTGCAGGACGCGGCCGCGGACAGCCCGGTCTCAGGCCGCCTGCTGGCGGAAACGGGTCTGGCGGACCTGCTGACGCTGACGACCAGCCGTCGGGTCGAACGGGTCAACCAGCTGGAGGTCTGGACCGCGCCGCTCTGAGCTCGCCCTTGTCTTCCCATGCGGCGCCCGCCCATCATCGCCGCAACAGGGAGAGACACCATGGGAAACAGTCAGGCCGGCAAGACGCTGTTCGTCGCGGGCGGATCGAGCGGCATCAATCTGGGCATCGCCCGCAAGTTCGCCGCGGAGGGGGCCAATGTCGCCCTGATCAGCCGCAGCCCCGAGAAGATCGCGGCCGCGGCTGCCGAGATCGCCGGCATCAACGGCGGCCGGGCCATAGGCATCGCCGCCGACGTGCGCGACTACGCCGCCGTCGAGGCCGCCCTGAAGCAGACCCATGACACCTACGGCGATATCGACACGGTGATCTCCGGCGCGGCCGGCAACTTCGTCGCCCCGGCGCTGGGCATGTCGGCCAACGGGTTCAAGACGGTGGTCGACATCGACCTGATCGGCACCTTCAATGTGCTGCGCGCCTCGTTCCAGTTCCTGCGCCGTCCGGGCGCCTCGCTGATCTCGATCACCGCCGGACAGGCCACGCGCGCCTCGATGTTCCAGGCCCACGTCTGCGCCGCCAAGGCCGGCATCAACATGCTGACCCAGTGCCTGGCGCTGGAGTGGGGGCCGGCCGGGGTGCGGGTCAACGCCATCTCGCCCGGCCCGATCGCCGACACCGAGGGCATGGCGCGTCTGGCCACCACTCCGGAGGCCGAGGCGCGGGTCAAGGCGCGGGTGCCGCTGCGCCGCTACGGGACCAAGGACGAGATCGGCGACGCAGCCCTGTTCCTCAGCTCCGACGCGGCCCGCTACATCAACGGCGCCATCCTGCCGGTCGACGGCGGGTCGGGTTGCGGCGACGGGTCCGGCGACGCCCTGGGCAATTTCGCCGCCGCGGCCTTCAGCTAAACCACAGGAAAAGAACAACAGGGAGAGAACCGATGTCCATCGACTTCGAGATTCCGCCGGAGGCCAGGGCCATCCGCGAAAAGGTCCGCCAGTGGGTCAACGACGAGTGCAAGCCGGCCGAGAAGGCCCTGCTCGCCGGCGGCGACTACAAGACCATCCTGGGCGAACTGCGGACCAAGGCCCGCGCCCAGGGCCTGTGGTGCCCGTTCATCCCCAAGGAGCATGGCGGCATGGGTCTCGGCCCGCTGGCCAACGCCCTGGTGCAGATGGAGCTGGGCGAAAGCTATCTCGGCGCCCTGTCGATGAACACCCAGGGTCCCGACGACGCCACCATGATGACCCTGCTGGCGCACGGCACCGAGTACCAGAAGGAGAAGTTCCTCAAGCCGTTGCTGAACGGCGAGAAGCGCATCTGCTACTCGATGACCGAGAAGGCCGCCGGCGCCGACGCCACGGGCATGCAGACCCGCGCGGTCAAGGACGGCAACGAGAACTACATCCTCAATGGCGAGAAGTGGTTCTCCTCGGCCGCCAGCGTCGCCGACATCGCCCTGGTCATGGCCAAGACCGATCCGGACGCGCCGCGGCACCAGCAGTTCTCGACCTTCATCGTCGAGCTGCCCAACCCCGGCTACCGCATCGTGCGCGACATCGAGACCATGGCCGCTGAAGGCCCGCTGTCGCACATTCTCGGCGGCGGCCACGCCGAGGTCGAGATCAAGGACCTGGTCGTGCCGGCCGAGAACCTGCTCGGCGGCGAGGGCAACGGCTTCAACATGGGCCAGCACCGCCTGGCCTACGGCCGCCTGCGTCACGGCATGCACAACGTCTCGATGGCCCAGCGGGCCCTCGACCTGGCCGTGGCCCATGTCACCAGCCGCTCGACCTTCGGCAAGCCGCTGCACGAGCGCCAGGGCGTCCAGTTCATGCTCGCCGACTGCGCCCAGGACATCTACATCGCCCGGCTGATGCTGCTGCATATCGCCTACAAGGCGGAGAAGGGCATGGACCTGCGCCAGGAGAACGGCATCGCCAAGGTCTACCTGGCCAACATGGTCCACCGGGTGGTCGACACGGCGATCCAGCTCCACGGCGCCCTGGGCTACTCTATGGATACCCCCCTGGCCCGCTGGTACACCCACATCCGCAGCCAGCGCCTGGTCGACGGGCCGGACGAGGTCCACCGCTGGACCACCGGCCGCAACGTGATCAAGGCCTTCCAGCGCGACGGCACCACGGCCGCCGCCTGTGGCGGGGAACTGCTTTAGGGCCCAGAAACTGTCATCCCGGCCGAATCTGGGCCCCGGCTCTCCGCCACGCTACGGCCGGGATGACTGTTTATGTCTTCGGTTCGACCAGCCGCGCGATCTCGTCCGCGGCCAGGTCCAGGTTCGCGCCGTCCAGCGTTTCCAGCGCGATCACCCCGATCGGCTCGCGGCCGTCCTTGCGGCGGCCGCGGCGATAGGCGGGATCGTAATGCAGTTCCATCAGCGCCTCGGCCAGGGCCGCATAGTCGCCGGCCGCCAGCAGCGCGCGCCAGCCCTCCAGCCGCGTCTGGCTGGGATGCACCGGCAGCCGGGTCAGCACCGCCTCGATCAGGTCATGGTTGGCGACGATGTCGCTGTAGGCGCGCACCAGGTAGCGGGCCCGCTCCTCGCGGGGGGCGGTCACCTCAAGGCGCGGCGCCGCCTGCATCCGCGCCCACAGGGCCGGCGGGACCATCAGGTCGCCGATGCGGCTCGACTCGGCCTCGACGACCACCGGGCGCGCCGGATCCAGCGCTTCCATGGCCCGCAGCAGTGTCGACTCGAAGCCCTTCTGGTTCGGCTGCGGCCGGTCCGCCAGACCGCCGAACAGCGAGCCGCGATGGCCGGCCATGCCCTCGAGGTCCAGTGTCTGCAGGCCGCGGGCGGCCAGCCGGCCAAGAATCCCGGTCTTGCCGGTCCCCGTGTCGCCGTCGAGCAGCATCAGGTTCAGCGGCCAGGCCTCATCGTACAGCCTCGCCTGGACGTGTCGCCGGTAGGTCTTGTAGCCGCCCACCAGCAGGCTGGTGCGCCAGCCCACCCGCGAAAGGATCGTGGCCATCGACTCCGAGCGCGATCCGCCGCGCCAGCAGTAGACCAGCGGCGCGAAGTCCTGCGGCATCCCGGCCAGCTCATTGACCAGGTAGCCGGCGATGTTGCGCGCCACGTAGGCGGCGCCGATGCGGTTGGCCTTGAGTCGGGATTCCTGGACGTAGATGGTCCCCACCTCTGCCCGCTCGGCGTCGGTCAGCACCGGCAGGTTGACAGCCCCCGGCACATGGTCGAGCGCGAACTCGCCGGGGCTGCGCACGTCGATGATCGTCGCGAACCGCGCCAGGGTGGCGGCGTCGGCGCTCTGGATTGGCTGGATGCGCGACATGGATGACCTGTTTCCGCCCGTATCCCCTCCGCTGTAGGGGACTTCGCCCCCGTCATTCAATATGAAGCGGCGAGCCCGAAGGAGTAAGCCCCGTGTCCGACCCCGTGCGACTGACCTCGCTGGCCCATGGCGGCGGTTGCGGCTGCAAGCTGGCGCCCGCGGTGCTGCGCGAGATCCTGGCGAAGACGCCGGCGGCGGCGGCCTTCCCGAACCTGATGGTCGGAACAGAAACCTCGGACGACGCGGCGGTCTGGCGCCTCAACGACCAGCAGGCCCTGGTGGCGACCACCGACTTCTTCATGCCGGTGGTCGACGACCCGTTCGACTTTGGCCGCATCGCGGCCACCAACGCCCTGTCGGATGTCTACGCCATGGGGGGCACGCCGATCTTCGCCCTGGCCCTGGTCGGGATGCCGGTGGATCGCCTGCCGGTCGGGACGATCCAGCAGATTCTCGCCGGCGGGGCCTCGGTCTGCGCGGCGGCCGGCGTGCCGATCGCCGGCGGCCATTCGATCGACAGCGTCGAGCCGATCTACGGCCTGGTCGCCCTGGGCCTGGTCCACCCCGACAAGGTGCTGACCAACCGCGGCGCCCGCGCCGGCGACGTGCTGATCCTGACCAAGGCGCTCGGCGTCGGCATCCTCAGCGCCGCCTTCAAGCAAGAGAAGATGCCGGCCGGCGGCTACGAGGCGATGATCGCCTCGACCACTCAGCTGAACACCATCGGTGCGAGCCTGGGCGACACTCCGGGCGTGCACGCGGTCACCGACGTCACCGGCTTCGGCCTGCTGGGCCATCTGCTGGAGATGTGCCGGGGGGGCGGCCTTGCCGCCGAGATCGACCCCGACGCCCCGGCGCTGCTGACCGGCGTGGAAGCCCTCGCCAGCGGCGGCGTGCGCACCGGCGCCTCGACGCGCAACTGGGCCAGCTACGGCGAGGCGGTGCGGCTGCCGGACAGCTTCGACGACTGGCGGCGCGACATCCTCTGCGACCCCCAGACCAGCGGCGGTCTGCTGATCGCCGTGGCGGAGGACCAGGCCGAGGCGGTGCTGGACAGGGCGCTGGCCGCCGGCTTCGGCGCCAGCCGCCGGATCGGACGACTGGTCGAAGGCGCGCCGGAGGTCCGCGTCGGAACAGGCTGAATCCCCCACTTTCGGAGCATGCCGGTTCTCCCGGGCCGACCCAGACTGGGCCGGTCACCGAAGGGAGCCCACCGTGAACAGCATCGTCCGCGCCGCGTCCGCTATCGCCCTTGCCGCGCTTCTTGCCGGTTGCGCCGGGATGATCACCGGCGGGCCGCTGATCCGCCCCGGCGAGCCCGTCGGAGCGATCGCCGTCATCAACCGCACCAGCCACACCATCGGCGTGGTCTCGATCTCCGCCTGCAGCGCGTCGACCTACGGTCTCAACCGCTTGCCGGACGGCGTGTCGATCGCGTCGGGCCGCAGCTACCAGTTCCAGGTCTCGGCCGGATGCTGGGATGTCGACGCCGGGGCCTTCGGCGTGGGCGAGGCGCGCCAGCGCCTGACCGTCAGCCCCGGGGGCGTCACCCGCTACACGGTCACCGACTAGGTC
>DAORNX010000025.1:10573-12557 GCA_035441225.1 Caulobacter sp. | reverse complement strand
AGTAGATCAGCATCCATTCGGGATAGTTGCGCATGGCGATGGCCACGCGGTCGCCCGGCTTCACGCCATGGGCCATCATCCAGTTGGCGATGGAAGCGACCTGCCGGTGCGCCTCGCCGTAGGTGATGCGTTCGTCCTCGTAGACGAGGTAGTCACGCTCGCCGAACGGCAGGGTGGACAGCCACACCTCGCGAACGCTCGGCGGCGCGTTCCGGAATGAGCGGATGCGCGCGCCGCGGACCTCGATCTCGGCGATCTCGAAGGGCGCGCCCGGCGCGGTCAGTTCGGCCCAGGCCTCGTTCAGTTCGGCGTAGTGCATCTTGTCTCCATCCCGGGATGTGATCGCGCCCGCTCTGACGGCAGGCTGCGAGGCTGTGTCATGGCGCCGGACAGCGAAGTCCAGCCAGAAATCCTGTCAGGTCGCCGCGGCGCGACTGGCCGCCTCGACCTTGGCGCGGTCGACCAGCTGCAGCGTCGAGCTGGCCTTGGCCAGCACCTTGCCGGCCGGATCGAGCAGCCGGCCCTCGAAGAAGCAGGTCGTGCGTCCGCGACGCTCGACCCAGGCCTCGGCGATCACCCGCCCCGGCCGGGCCGGCGCGAAGAAGCTGACCTTCAGCTCCAGCGACATGGGCACGACGCCCGGTCCCGTCATGGCGATCGCGGCGTGGGCCATGGCCGCGTCGATCCAGCCGGTCACGAAGCCGCCCTGGACCACGCCCCCCGAGTGGCACATGTGCGGGCCGGCCTCGTATTCGATGACCGCGCGGCCCTCCGGGTTCATCTCGATCCGGCGGACCAGCCCCAGGGTGCGGTTGAGATCCTCAACACCAGTCGAATCGTCGTCGGCCATGCGGGCTCCATCTGCTTCGTCTCCGGGCTATAGCGCCTTGCCGCTACGGCGCCTCAATCGGGTGTTTTGTCGCCGGCGCGGCCGACGCTACGATTCTGCGTTGATCGGGGGGCTACCGCGATGGAAATGCAGCAGGTCCGGTACTTCCTGGCGCTGGCCGACACGCTCAACTTCACCCGCGCCGCCGAACGGTCGGGGGTCACGCAGCCGGCCCTGACCCGGGCGATCCAGCAACTCGAGGCCGAGCTCGGCGGGCCGCTGTTCCATCGCGAGGGCCGGCGGACCCACCTGTCCGAGCTGGGCCGGACCATGCTGCCCTATTTCGAGGGCATCCTGGCCCAGGCCGAGGCGGCCCGGTCGGAGGCCCGATCGCTTAAGGCGCTCGACCGGGCCACGCTGCATATCGGCGTCATGTGCACCGTGGGGCCGGCGATCATCGCCGATCTGGTGGTCGCCTTCCGCGGGGCCAATCCCGGGGTCGATCTGCGGGTCAGCGACATGGCCGCCGCCGAGCTGGCGGGCCGGCTCGAGGCCGGTGATCTCGACCTGGCCCTGTTCGGACTGCCCGACGGGGTCGACGACCGGTTCCATGCCCTGCCGCTGTTTCGCGAGCGTTTCGTGGTGGCCGTCCCGCGCGACCACCGGTTCGCCGCCCAGAACGTCGTCCGGGCGGCGGACCTGCATGACGAGAACTACGTCAGCCGGGCCAGCTGCGAGTATTTCGACCACGCCGGGCGACAGTTCCGCGGCCGCGGCGTGGTCATGCGCAAGGTATTCTCCAGCGAGCGCGACGACTGGGTCCAGGGCATGATCAAGGCCGGCCTCGGTCTCGGCTTCATTCCCGAGTTCAGCGTCACTGATCCGGCCCTGGTGATCCGCAAGCTGATCGACCCGGAGTTCGAACGGACCATCATGCTGGTCACCGTGCGTGGCCGCCCCCATGCCCCGGCCGTCGGCGCGTTCGTGCGCCAGGCCCGCGCGTTCCCCTGGCCGGAGCCGCGAGACCTGGCCTGACCGGTCAGGCGGCCAGGTCGGCGGCGAAGGCGTCCCGACCCTGCAGGGCGCAGCTGAGGGCGTTGAGCAGCCGCGCCTGGTCGATCGGCTTGGAGACGTGACCGTTCATGCCGGCCGCCC
>DAORNX010000025.1:8458-10515 GCA_035441225.1 Caulobacter sp. | reverse complement strand
GTCAGCGACGCCGGCCCGCCCAGCTCGCGGATCATTCGGGTCGCGGACAGCCCGTCGACACCGGGCATGCGTACGTCCATCAGGATCACGTCGAAGGCGCCGCCCGCGACCGCCTCGACGGCCGCCCCGCCGTCTTCGCACTCACTGACCTCGCAGCCGAAGGCGTCGAGGAACAGCCGCGCCACTTCCCGGTTCATCGGATGGTCGTCGACCACCAGCACCCGCGGAGCCCGCTCGCCGAGCCCCTCGTCCTGCGAGGTGGCGACACCGGCGCGCGGCAGGGTGACGGACATGCTGAACACCGAACCGCCGGCCGGCCCGGGCCGGTAGCTGATCTCGCCGTCCATCAGGTCAACGATCGCCCGGCAGATCGACAGTCCGAGGCCGGCCCCGCCGTGCCGGCGCGACAGCGACGGGTCGAGCTGGGCGAACGGCCGGAACAGGTGGCGTCGCTGGTGCTCGGGCACGCCCTGGCCGCTGTCGGAAACCGTGACAGTCAACTTCTCATCGTCGCCGGCCGGCGCGCACTCCAGGCGCACCTCGACTCCACCCGCCGCGGTGAACTTGACGGCGTTGTCGATCAGATGTCCGAACACCTGCTGCAGGCGACGGGCGTCGACCCGATGCAGGGCGTCCTCCAGCGCGACCCCCGTTCGGGTCAGGGTCAGGCCCTTGGCGATCGCCAGCGGCGCGGCGGCCTCCACGGCCCGGGCCAGCGTCTGCTCGACCGAGGCGGCCTCGGGCTTGATGTCGAGTCGGCCCGATTCGATCCGGGCGTAGTCGAGGATGTCGTCGACGATGCCCATCAATGCTTCCGTGGATCGACCGATCATCTCGACCTGGTGGCGGGCCTCGGGATCGAGGTCCGCGCGCTTGGCCAGCGCCTCGCCGAACCCGACGATACCGTTCAGCGGGGTGCGGATTTCGTGACTGATAACGGCCAGGAACCGCTCGCGCGTCGCCGTGACCTGATCGATGCGCGCCCGGGCCGCGGCGGTGGCGGCGGCCTTGCGTCGCAGTCTCTGCTCGGCCCGCATGCGCTCGGCCAGGGCGCTGGTCGCGAGCGAGGCGGTCAACAGGATGCTGAGCAGGAACAGCTGCAGCAGGCCCAGCTCGATGAACGGCGGGGGGCCGTCGAACACGGCGATCGGTCCGCGCCCGGCCAGGGTCTGGATCGTCGCCGCCTGGCCGCAGATCCACACCGCCAGGAAGGCCCAGCCCGAGCCCAGGCGGAAGGCGGCGAACAGCAGGGCGGGAAAGATCAGCAGGAACACCGGGGCCGCCGCCACGGCGAAGGCGGCGTAGGTTCCCAGGCCCAGGACCGCCAGCAGCGCGACCCGCTCGCGTGCGTCGGCCGGGCCGGCGTGCAGCGGGTTGACACCCCGCATCATCATCAGGGTGGCGGGCAGGCCCAGCACCATGCCCACGCCGTCGCAGGCCATCCAGCGCCGCCAGATGGTCAGGAACTGCTCGGGCGACGTCGAGATCATCGACGAGCCGATCATGCCCTCGACCAGGGCCGCGCAGGCGACGATGGCCAGGAAGGGCAGGAAGCGGCGAAGCCGGCCGAGGTCCAGCGCCGCCCCGCAGAACGTGCGCACGAGCATGGCGACGGCGGCGCTGAAGGCGATGTTGAGCGAGGTGAAGGCGAGGTTGAGCTCCAGCGGCAGCCGCCCCACGACGTTCACGCCGAAGTTCACCCCCAGACAGACCAGGGCGAAGGCGATGGCGACCCGGGGGCGCAGCAGGAGCAGGCCGGCGGCCAGCACGCCATTGGCGGCCCAGAAGGCCGTGGAATTTTCGACGCTCCGGCTCCACATCACCCCGGAATAGACGGCGATGGCGTAGGCGGCCGTGAGCACCAGGGCCGCGTCCCACCCGCGTTGCCGTTGGGCGGGGCGGCGCCACCGCCAGCGAATTCCAAACACGGTCATGTGCGGCCCTGTCGTTCCGCTCCATAGGGTCATGGAAGTGTTGGAAAGCGGTGAATCGTGTCCCGCCCTCCACCGGCCGGGTTTTGATCAACGTCATGGCGGGCCGGCCTGCCGTGCGCGATC
>DAORNX010000025.1:0-8448 GCA_035441225.1 Caulobacter sp. | reverse complement strand
CGTCACCGTCACCGGCCCGCCGCGGGCGATCTGGCGGCCATGGCGAATGTCCTGGTCATCAACGGCCACCCCGACGCCGATCCCCGGCGGCTGAACGCGGCCCTGGCCCGGAGCTGCGGCGATGGCGCGCGGGCGGGTGGCCACGCGGTTCGGACGCTCGACCTGGGCCGGCTCGATTTCCCGCTGGTGGCCAGCCGCCAGGCGTTCGAGTCGACTCCGCCGCCCGAGGTGATCGTCCAGGCCCAGGAGGCCATCGTCTGGGCCCGCCACATCATCCTGGTGTTTCCGCTGTGGCTCGGCGGCCCCCCTGCGCTGGTCAAGGCCTTTCTCGAACAGACGTTTCGCTACGGGTTCGCCCTGGCGAAGCCGGGGTCGCCGAAGGGCGGTGGTCTTCTCGGCGGTCGCTCGGTCAGGATCATCGTCACCATGGGCATGCCGGCGTTCCTCTATCGTCTCGCCTTCGGCGCGTTCGGCGTCAGGGCCATCGAGCGCGGGGTGTTCCGGCTGGCGGGCATGGGACCGGTCCGGCACACCCTTCTGGGCGGCGTCGAGACGGCGACCGACGCGGTCCGGGCCGGCTGGCTCGATAACGTCAGGCGGCTGGCCGCCGTCCCGGCCTGATTTCACGCTCTCCGCAGGCCTACGTAGACTCCCTTAAGCACACGCCCTGAATTTCGGCGCGCCGCTCGTCGGCCTACCCCTTTGCACATCAGGCAAGGGGAATTGACATGATCGCCTCCAACGCTTCTCAGGCTTTCGCCGCCGCCGCGCACTCCGCCGGATCCGCCCTCGCGCTCGACGCCATCGACCGGCTGGGCGTCCGCGAGTCGTTCGGCAAGGACGAGGAGATCTACGGCCAGGCCGAGCGCGTCGAACGGATCTACCGCGTGATCAGCGGCGCGGTGCGCACGACCCGGCTGCTCAGCGACGGGCGTCGCCAGGTCGGCGAGTTCTACTTCCCGGGCGACGTCTTCGGCCTGGAGACCGGTCCCGACCATCGCTACTCGGCCGAGGCCCTGTGCGACAGCGTCGTCCTGTCGGTGAAGCGTTCGGCCCTGCGGGCCAGCGACGCCGCCGCTGAATTCGACCGGATGATCTGGGACGCCACGGCCCGCGAACTGGACCGGACGCAGGACCATGTGCTGATGCTCGGCCGCAAGACCGCCTGCGAACGCGTGGCCAGCTTCCTGCGCGGCGTGGTCGAGCGGACCGGCGGCCTGGGCGACCTGCCGATGAGCCGCCAGGACATGGCCGACTATCTGGGCCTGACCATCGAGACGGTGTCGCGCATGCTGAGCCAGCTGCAGTCGACCTCGGTCGTCGAGTTCGACGCCCTGCGTCATTTCCGGGTCCGCAACCCGCAGGCGCTCGCGCGCCTCGCCGCCTGAGACAAAATGCGCGCCTCGACCGACATGCCCGGATGGGTATAGTCGCTCGGGGCGAGCATGACTGATTTCAGAAAACCCATAGAGGACGACGTCGAGCCGGAGCACGCCCTGGAGGCGCTTCGGGAGCGTGAAGCGCATCTGCGCTCCATCCTCGACACCGTGCCCGATGCGATGGTCGTGATCGACATCCACGGGCTGATCCAGTCGTTCAGCGCGACGGCCGAGCGGCTGTTCGGCTGGAGCGCGGCCGATGTCATTGGCCGCAATGTCAGCATGCTGATGCCGCAACCTTACCGCGATGCCCATGACGGCTATCTCGATCGCTATCTGACGACCGGCGAGCGGCGAATCATCGGCATTGGACGGGTGGTGGTCGGCGAACGCCGCGACGGCTCGACCTTCCCGATGGAACTGGCCGTGGGCGAGATGAAGTCCGCCGATCGCCGCTACTTCACCGGCTTCGTCCGCGACCTGACCGAGCGACAGGAGACCGAACGACGTCTGCAGGACCTGCAGTCGGAGCTGGTGCACGTGTCTCGCCTGACGGCCATGGGCGAAATGGCCTCGGCCCTGGCGCATGAGCTGAACCAGCCGCTGTCGGCCGCGGCCAACTATCTGAAGGGTTCCCGCCGGCTGCTGGAGTCGGAAACGCCGGACCTGCCACGGCTGCGCGACGCCATGGAGAAGGCCGCCGACCAGACGCTGCGGGCCGGCCAGATCATCCGGCGGCTGCGGGACTTCGTGGCCCGCGGCGAGTCCGAGCCCCGGATCGAGAGTCTGCCCAAGGCGATCGAGGAGGCGGGGGTTCTGGCCCTCATCGGGGCGGCCGAGCGGGGCGTCAGGGTGCGCAACCGGATCGACAGCCGCGTCGACCTCGTTCTCGCCGACAAGGTCCAGATCCAGCAGGTGCTGGTCAATCTGATGCGCAATGCGATCGAGGCGATGCAGGACTCCGAACGCCGCGAACTGACGGTGGCGGCGGCCCCGGTCGCCGATGGCATGATCGAGGTCATGGTGGCCGACACGGGCTCCGGAATTCATCCTGACGTGGCCGACCGCTTGTTTCAGCCGTTCTTCACCACCAAATCGCAGGGCATGGGCGTGGGTCTGTCCATCTCACGCACGATTGTCGAGGCGCACGGCGGCCGGATCTGGGTGGAGACCAACGAGAAGGGCGGGGCGACCTTCCGGTTCACCCTGAGGGCCGTGGGACCGGAGGATCTGGGCGACGATGACTGAGGCGCTCGTTCACATCATCGACGATGACGAGGCGATGCGGGACTCCCTGGCGTTCCTCCTCGACACCGCCGGATTCAGCGTGATGGCGAGCGCGTCGGCGAGGGCTTTTCTCAAGACCATTCCCGATCCCCGGCTCGGTTGCATCGTCACCGACATCCGCATGCCGGACATGACAGGCCTGGAGCTGATCAAGGCGCTCCGCGCCGATGGCCACGACTATCCGGTGATCGTCATCACCGGGCATGGCGATGTGCCGCTGGCCGTCGAGGCGATGAAGTCCGGCGTTATCGACTTCATCGAGAAGCCGTTTGACGATGAGACCCTGCTCGACGCGATCCGCATCGCCTTCCGTCGCCAGACGGCCGACGGAGGCGTCAGCCCGGAACGCCAGGCGATCATCGCCCGCCTGGAGGAGCTCTCCCCGCGGGAGCGTGAGGTCCTCTCCGGGGTCGTCGCCGGCAAGCCCAACAAGGTGATCGCCTACGATCTGGGGATCAGCCCGCGGACGGTCGAGGTCTACCGGGCGAACCTGATGACCAAGATGGCGGCCGGAAGCCTGTCCGAGCTGGTTCGCATGGCGCTGGTCGCCGGCTACTGATCTGTCTTTGAGCCAGATCAAGGCGGCGTTCCTTCGTTCGCTCAAAGTCACTCGATGAGGTTCGAGGGGAGCACCGTGGCGGCCGGCCGTCCGACCGCGATCGTCGTTGACGACGACGAGGATCTGCTCAATGCGCTCAAGTTCTCTCTCGAGCTGGACGACGTCCAGGTCGTCGGTCACCGGTCGGCCGAAACCGTCAACGCCTCGGCCCTTCCCGCGGACAACGCCTGTCTGGTGCTCGACTACCGCCTCCCCGCGACGAACGGCCTCGACCTCCTCACCCGGCTTCGGGAGGAGGGCGTCACCCTGCCGGCGATCCTGGTCACGAGCCACGCCAGCGCCATCGTCCGCTCGCTGGCGCGGGCGGCGGGGGCGACCCTGGTGGAAAAACCGCTGCTCGGCGACACCCTGCTGACGGCGATCCGCCAGGTCCTTCGCGGCGCCGGCGAGAACCAGAAATGATCCAGGTCAATGATCGGGAGCCCCGCGCCGGGACCTAATTCGCTGTGATCTGCATGGAGCATAGCGATGCTTGAGACCCTGACGGCCCTGCCGACTGTTCACCAGGCCTATCTGGGCATGGTCATCGTCGGCTTCTGCGCCTTTGGCCTGACGCTCGGCGTGGTGTCCACGCTGGTCAACCTGAAGAACTGAAGCCGCTGACGCCGGTCGGGTCCGCCCGCCGGCGTTTTTCATAACCAAAAAATGACGCCTGCGTCATCTTTGACGCGACAAGCCCGGGAGACAGGAAATGCTGAACGTCAAGCTGGTCGACTCGCCGCCCCAGGACGTGCGGGAATTCAATGACGAACTGACCCACCAGCTCACCTCGGAGGACGTGGAAGTGATCCGCGAGATCTTCCGTACGCCGCTGACCGGGTCCTACAACTGGGACTACCAGGACGCCAACGCCCGCATTCGCAAGCTCTACGAGCTCGGCAAGCGGTTCAACTGGGACGCCCAGATGGACGTCGACTGGGACGCGCCGTTCTCGCGCGACGAGATGCCCAACGACCCGACGATGAACGCCTTCGCCGGCCATCCGAAGTACGAGGCCCTGTCGCCGCAGCAGAAGCTCGACTTCGCCTGGCGCAGCCACGCCCAGACGCTGTCGCAGTTCCTCCACGGCGAGCAGGGGGCGATGCTGGTCGCCAGCCAGCTGGTCAGCTGCGCCCCGACCTATGACGCCAAGCTCTACGCCTCGTCGCAGACCTTCGATGAAGCCCGGCATGTGGAGGTGTTCCACAAATACCTGACCGAGCGGTGCAAGATCGTCTATCCGATCAACCCGAACCTGAAGCTGCTGCTCGACAAGGTCCTGACCGACGAGCGCTGGGACCTGAAGTTCATCGGCATGCAGGTGCTGATCGAGGGCCTGGCCCTGGCGGCCTTCCAGTCGATGACCCAGAGCACCCGCGATCCGCTGCTGCGCCAGATTCTCGAACTGGTGATGCGCGACGAAGGGCGCCACGTGGCGTTCGGGGTGAACTACCTCGAGGACTGGATCCGGGCCTTGCCCGAGCACGAGATCGAGGAGCGCGCCCAGTTCGCCTACGAGGCCTGCGTGATCATGCGCGAGCGGCTGTTCAGCGTGGACGTGCCGCAGGAGTACGGCTTCACGCTCGAGGAAGCCCGCGAAATCAACCACAAGGCCCAGGCCGGCGGCGCGTTCCGCGACTTCCTGTTCGCGCGGATGATTCCCAACCTCAAGCGGATCGGCCTGCTGACCGAGTCGGTGCGGCCCAAGTTCGAGGCCCTCGGCGTGCTGCGGTTCGAGGACGAGGTCCATGATGGCCTGATCGACTGGGCGACGCTCGAGAAGCCCCTGCCGGTCACGCTCCGCCAGATGGCCGCCGAATAGCCGCCGGCCGGCATTCCATCTCCTCCACCTTCAGGCCCCCGGCTCCTCCGGCCCGGGGGCCTTCTTTTTTGGGCGCGGCGCCCGGCGATGCCGGGTCAAGTCATCGATGGAGTGGCCGCGAGAATTGATCCACGTCACTGCCTGAATTGCGCGATCCGATATTGATGAGCTGTCCGGAGCGACAACAGCCCCGGCCCAAAACCAAGGGGATATCAAGATGAAAACCGTGATCGCCACTGCGGTCATCGCTGCCGCCCTGGCGGCCGCCGGCGCCGCTTCCGCCCAGACCTTCGAACCCAAGGCCGCGGGGACCGTGCTGGTCGACTTCCGCGCCACCTCGGTGGCCCCTGACGAGTCGGGTTCGATCCTGACGAGCGGCGGCGTGGACACCGGGCTCGACGTCAAGGTCAACAACGACACCATTCCCAGCCTGGGGCTGTCCTACTTCATCACCGACAAGGTGGCCGTCGAACTGATCCTCGGCACGTCGAAGCATGAAATCTCGGCCACCACCGCGCCGACGGCCACGCCGGTGCACGACACCTGGGTGCTGCCGCCGGTCCTGTCGCTGCAGTACCACCCGCTGCCGGCCGCGCGCTTCAGCCCGTACGTCGGCGCCGGCGTCAACTACATGATCTTCTACAACGGCAAGGACCGGAACGGCTTCAAGGTCGATCTCGACAACGGCTTCGGCTACTCGCTGCAGGCCGGCGTGGACATCGCCGTGCAGGGGCCCTGGTCGGTCAATGTCGACGTCAAGAAGGTGTTCTTCGACACCGAGGCCAGCATCAACAACGGCGCGCTGCGCTCGGACGTGACGCTGGACCCGCTGGTCGTGTCGGTCGGCCTGGGACGCAAGTTCTAGAGGGCTTCGCCATCCCCGGCGTCGAGGCCGGCCAGCTCCGCGAGCTCGGCCGGTTTCTCGATGCTGAGGCTGTGAAGCGACAGCAGCCGGATCACGCCGCGCGTCTTCAGTCGCGACGTGACCCGGCTCACCGTCTCGGTCGTCAGACCCAGATAGTCGGCGATCTCCGCCCGGGTCATGGGCAGCTGAATCACCCGTCCCGGACCACCGGCGCGGCGATCCCGGGCGGCCAGGTCGCTCAGGAACGAGGCCAGCCGCTCGACGGCGGTCTTGCGTCCCAGCAGCAGCATCTGGTTGTGCGCGGCCTGCAGCTCGTGAGACGCGCGGTCCAGCAGCGCGGCCTCGAGATCCGGCAGCTCGGTCAACATCCGCCGATAGACCTTCTTGTGGAACCGGCAGGCGGACCCGCTGGTGAGGGCCTCGGCCGAGAAGGCGTAGCGATCGCCCGTGGCCAGGCCCAGGAAGTCGCCGGGAAACAGGAACCCCACGATCTGCCGGCGCCCGTCGGGCAGCAGCTTGTAGACCCGCACCGAACCGGTGGTGATGTTGAACAGGTTGGTCGCCGGATCGCCCTCGCGGACGAGGATCTCGCCGGGCGTGAAGTCCTGATGGTCCGAGATTCCGGACAGCCGCCGCAGGCCCTCGTCGGCCAGCACGCCGCAGACGCTCAGCTTGCGCGCGCTGCACAGGCTGCACGGGTCGATCCGGCCGTCGCTGGCGCAGACAGGGGACTCAACGGTTCCGGTCACGGAGGGGCCTCCCAGAGGATTGGCAGTCTTGACGCAGATCAACGATCCTGACGGAGCGTCCTGCGAGCCTGAAACACAAGATGGACAAGCGTTTGGACAAGGTGGTCGTCACCCGGCTTTCGGCCGGAGAGGTCGACGAGGCGTTCGGATTGGCCCGGCTGGCCTTTCCGACTCTGACGCCCGGGCGCTGGCGGGCCACCGCGCGCCGCTGGACGGCCCATCCCACCGGAGCGGCCGGCGCCCTGGTGGCCCGCGACAGCGCGGGCCGGCTGATCGGCCTGGCGCCGTTCACGGTGCAGACCAACCTGCAGGCCGGCCGCAGCCTCTGGGTCGAGCGGGTGGCCTCGTTCGCGTTGCTTGACGGCCGTCCGGTCATTGAGGCGCTGGCCGACGGCCTGCGGGATGTCGCCCGGACGCTCGGCTGCCGCGGCCTGACGGTGCAGATCGAGACGGGCGACCGCGCGCTGCTTGCGGCGCTTGGTCGCGGCTGTGACAGCGCCCGATCCACCCTTCTCAACGCCACGGTCTAGGCGCGCCGGGCGCCGCGGCGGGCCAGCATGGTCATGCCGGCCATCGCGATGACCGTCAGGGCCGCCGCGGGGAAGCACAGCGGACAGTGACCAAACAGGGTCTGCGGCTCGCCGCAGAACACGCCGTAGGCCGTCAGTTGCGGCCATTCCCGGATCAGAACGCCCAGCCAGAGCGCCAGGGCCCCGAGGGTGCTGTGCAGGGTGATCAGCTCAAGCTGAGGCGTGTGGGCCAGCGCGCGGACGTGCATCTTCGACTCCCGATGTTGCGCTGCATTCTTTTCCCCGCGAGCGCCGCGAGAGCCTTGATGCAGATCAACGCAGCACCACCCGGGCGGCCCTAGCTGAACCGCAAGACAGCTTGGGGCACATATATGAAACAGGTATCGAAACCGGGCGGCGGTTCCCTGGACGGACCGATCCTACTGACCTTCACGGTTCTTGGCGGGCTGCTGTTCGCCCTGGCCGCTGCGGCGACGGACGATCCGCTTTTCCGTTTCCAGGCCTACATCTTCGTCGCCGCCGCCGTGGTCGGCGGCTTCGCGCTCAACGCGGCGATCAGCGGCGGCCTGCTGAACAACGACCAGAGCAAATACATGGACGGCGTCGTCCGGGCCGGTGTGATCGCGACCATGTTCTGGGGCGCGGTGGGCATGCTGGTGGGGGTGGTCATCGCCGCCCAGCTGTCCTGGCCCAACCTGCTCTACTTTCCCGACTTCGGCTGGCTGAACTTCGGCCGGCTAAGGCCGCTGCATACCTCCGGCGTGATCTTCGCCTTCGGCGGCAACGCCCTGATCTGCACCAGCTTCTATGTGGTCCAGCGGACCTGTCGGGCGCGCCTGTTCGGCGGCGTCCTGCCGTGGTTCGTGTTCTGGGGCTACCAGCTGTTCATCGTCCTGGCCGCCACGGGCTACCTGACGGGCATCACCCAGTCGCGCGAGTACGCCGAACCGGAGTGGCTCACCGACCTGTGGCTGACCGTGGTCTGGGTGGCCTACCTGTTCACCTTCCTGGGCACGATCTGGAAGCGCAAGGAGCCGCACATCTACGTGGCCAACTGGTTCTATCTCGCCTTCATCGTCACGGTCGCGCTGCTGCACATCGTCAACAACCTGGCCCTGCCGGTCGGCTTCCTGAACCATCGCAGCTACAGCCTGTTCTCCGGCGTGCAGGACGCCCTGACCCAGTGGTGGTACGGCCACAACGCGGTCGGCTTCTTCC
>DAORNX010000024.1:6214-12882 GCA_035441225.1 Caulobacter sp. | reverse complement strand
AGGACTTCCCCGCCTTCATCGTCAACCGCGTGCTGGTGCCGATGATCAACGAGGCGATCTACACCCTGTACGAGGGCGTCGGCACGGTGGAGTCGATCGACACGGCGATGAAGCTCGGCGCCAACCACCCGATGGGTCCGCTCGAGCTGGGCGACTTCATCGGCCTGGACACCGTCCTGTCGATCATGAACGTGCTGCACGAGGGGCTGGCGGACAGCAAGTACCGCCCCTGTCCGCTGCTGGTGAAGTACGTCGAGGCCGGCTGGCTGGGCAAGAAGGTCGGCCGCGGCTTCTACGACTACCGCGGCGAAACGCCCGTTCCGACGCGGTAGGGCTCAGCCCCAGCCCAGCGCCACGGCGCCCCAGTAGGTCGCCAGCGAGGCCAGGTAGGCCAGGGCGAACATGTAGCCGAACATCACCGTCGGCCAGAGCCAGCCGTTGGTCTCGCGCTTGACCACGCCCAGCGTCGCCACGCACTGTGGCGCGAAGACGTACCAGGCCAGGAACGACAGGCCGGTGGCCAGGCTCCACTGGGCGTGGAGGATCGAGGCCAGGGTCGCCTGGCCCGCGCCATCGGCGCCGCCCACGGCGTAGACCGTGCCCAGCGCCGCCACCGCGACCTCCCGGGCGGCCATGCCGGGCACAAGCGCCACGGCCATCTGCCAGTTGAAGCCGATCGGCGCGAGCAGCGGCTGGATGACGTGGCCGATCATGCCGGCGAAGCTGTAGTCGATGGCCGGGCCCGTCGCGCCCGCCGGCGGATAGGGAAAGGTCGACAGCACCCAGACCAGCACCATCAGCGGCAGGATGATCCGGCCGGCGCGGTTGATGAAGATCATCGCCCGCTGCATCAAATTGCGCGCGACGTTCTCAGGATCAGGCCAGCGATAGGTCGGCAGCTCCATCATGAACGGCTCGGACGCGCTCCTCCAGAACAGGGTGCGGATCACCGTGGCGACGATCAGGCCCGACAGGATGCCGGCGGCGTAGAGGCCGAACATCACCAGCCCCTGCAGGTTCAGGAAGCCCCAGACCGTCGTCCGGGGAATCAGGGCGCCGATGATCAGGGTGTAGACGGGAATGCGCGCCGAACAGGTCATCAGCGGCGCGATCAGGATGGTCGTCAGCCGGTCGTGCTTCTGGTCGATGACCCGCGCGGCCATGACGCCCGGAATGGCGCAGGCGTGGCTCGACAGCAGCGGGATGAAGGCCCGCCCGTGCAGGCCCGCCGCGCCCATGATGCGGTCCATCAGGAAGGCGGCCCGGGCCATGTAGCCGCTGTCCTCGAGCAGCAGGATGAAGAAGAACACGGTCAGGATCTGCGGCAGGAACACCAGCACGCTGCCGACCCCGGCGATCAGGCCGTCAACCAACAGGCTGCGCAGCAGGCCCTCGGGCGTGACCGTGGCAACCGCCCCGCCAAGCCAGGTGAAGCCGGCCTCGATCAGATCGGCCACGGGCGTCGCCCAGGCGAACACCGCCTGGAACATCACGAACATGATCGCCGACAGGATCAGCAGGCCGGCGACCGGATGCAGCAGCACGCCGTCGATGCGACTGGTCCAGGTGTCGGGCCGCTCGGGCGGCCGGACGTGGGCCTTCAGGATACGCTGGGCCTCGGCGTGGGCATGGCGAATCTCGGCCGCCGACGGCTCGTGCCAGACGTTCTCGCCGACCGGCATGGTGTCCGCCAGGGCCTCGGCCCGGGCCACCAGTTCCTCGATGCCGCGCTTGCGCGTGGCGACGGTGGTGACGATCGGGGCGCCGATCTCGCGCGACAGGCCGTCCAGGTCGATGCGAAGCCCCTGACGCTGGGCGATGTCGTACATGTTGAGGGCCAGCACGAACGGCCGGCCGACCTGCCTGAGCTCCAGCGCCAGCCGCAGCACCAGCCGCAGGTTGGTCGCGTCGGCGACGCAGATGATCACGTCGGGCGGAACCTCGCCGGCCAGCCGGCCCAGCACCGCGTCGCGGGTCACGGCCTCGTCCGGACTGCGGGCCCGCAGGGAATAGGTGCCCGGCAGGTCCAGCACCTGGATGACCCGGCCGGCCGGGGTGGTCAGCACGCCTTCCTTCCGTTCGACGGTCACGCCGGCGTAGTTGGCCACCTTCTGGCGGCTGCCGGTCAAGGCGTTGAACAGGGCGGTCTTGCCGCTGTTCGGGTTACCCACCAGCGCCACACGCGCGGGGGCCAGGGACGCGTGGGTCAAGCGCCGGCCCTTGAGTCGAAGCGGACCTGGATGGCGGCGGCCTCGCGGCGCCGGATCGCCACGCGCATGTCGTCCAGCCGCAGCGCCATCGGGTCGCGGCCGAAGGCGCCCTCGTGCAGGATCTCGACCACGGCGCCCTCGACGAAGCCGAGTTCCAGCAGCCGCCGCTCCAGCTCGGCCGCCGGCAGGGCGCCCTCGAAGGCGGAGACGCGGACGATCACGCCACGGCCGCCGACGCCGGCCGCGCTCAGCGGGCCGACATCGATGATGTCGGCGCTGGTCAGCGTCGGCGGGGATTGTGGTTCAAGGACAGCGGCTTCGGACATGGACGCCCCGAGGTTCTTTGAGAATGATTATCATTCCGGACCGGTCCTGTCGATGGCGCAGAATCGCCTGTGGACGGCAGTGCGGCGTTAATACCTTGGACACCATGATGCGGCGCAGCGGATACTCCGGACGATTCGTGCAGGCGGGACGATGCGAAGGCTCACCCTTGCGCTGCTGAGCGGCGCCTATTTCTGTATCACCCTCGCGGTCGCGTTCCTCATGTGGCGCTACGGCTACGGGGCGGGTGCGGGCATCGCCGCGCTGATCGGCGGTCTGGGTCTGGCCTTCGCCTTCCATGGCCTGATCGGCGGGGCGATCAACACCGCCCGCGTCACCGGCGAGCTGGACAATATCCGAGAGGCCCACCTGATCCTCGCCCGCCAGATCGAGAAGATCGACGGCCGCCTGAACGAGGTGGTCGAGAGCGTGACCGCCGACGCCCTGCGCCGGTCCGAGGAACTCACCAGCGAGGTCCATTCGCTCGAGGACGCCGTCCAGAAGATGGCCGAGAAGATGGAGGCCCAGCTCTCCAGCCGGGTCGCCGCCGCCGCGCCGCACGCCCTGGGCCGAGGCCCCCAGTCAGCCGCCCTGCTGGACACCGTCAAGGACGCCCTGGCCGGCAACCGGGTCGACCTCTACCTGCAGCCGGTCGTGTCGCTGCCGCAACGCCGGACCGTGTTCTACGAAAGTTTCTCGCGGCTGCGCGACGAGACCGGCCGCGTGATGATGCCCGCCGAATACCTTTCGGTCGCCGAGCCCGAGGGTCTCGTGGCGGCGATCGACAACCTGCTGCTGTTCCGCTGCGTGCAGATCGTTCGCCGGCTGGCCAGGCAGGACCGCAAGGTCGGCATCTTCTGCAACATCTCGCTGGCCAGCCTGTCCGACGAGACCTTCTTCCCGCAGTTCCTCGACTTTCTGTCGGCCAACAAGGACATGGCCGGGGCCCTGATCTTCGAACTGGGCCAGGCGGCGTTCGAACGACGCGGCGCGGTCGAGGCCCGTCACATGGCGCGGCTGGCCGACCTGGGCTTCCGCTTCAGCCTCGACAAGGTCGTCGACCTGGATCTCGACTTCCAGGACCTGGCGCGGTCGGACATCAAGTTCATCAAGGTCGGCGCCCAGATGCTGCTCGACCAGCTCGAGGAGAGCGAGGGCCGGCTGGTGATTCGCTCGCTGCCCGACCTGCACGCCGCCGACTTCGCCCGGCTTACCCGCCGCTATGGCGTCGAGGTGATCATCGAGAAGGTCGAGAGCGAGCGTCAGATCGTCGACATCCTCGAGCTCGACATGGCCTTCGGCCAGGGCCACCTGTTCGGCGAGCCGCGCGCCATCCGCGACGCCATCCTGGCCGAGGCCGATCCGCCGGCCGACTTCATGCGCACCACCCTGCGCCGGGCGTCGGGCTGGTAGGCCCGACGGGTTTTTCCACGCGATAGCAAGCATCGGAATGCGCCGGCTCCTCCCCGCGCGCAGGGTCGCCTCCCGACGAGGAGCGTGACCATGACCTATGACAATGACGACGCGCGCTGGGCGGCCATGCAGCGCCGCGACCGGGATGCCGACGGCGTCTTCCTGTTCGCGGTGAAGACCACCGGCGTCTATTGCCGGCCGAGCTGCAGCGGCCGGCCCCTGCGGCGCAATGTGGCCTTCTATGCGACCGCCGGGGCGGCTCGCGCCGACGGGTACCGTGCCTGCAGGCGCTGCAAACCGGACGCCGCCGCGTGAAACCCGACGTCCTCGACTGGAAGCGCATCGCCGCCGACCTCGACGCGAGGGGCTGGGCCGTCACGGGCCGGCTGCTGGACGACGACGCCTGCGCGGCCCTGGCCGGGCTGTATGAGCAGGAGGCCGGCTTCCGCAGCCGGGTGGTCATGGCCCGGCACGGCTTCGGCCAGGGCGAATACCGCTATTTCAGCTATCCGCTGCCGGACGCCGTGCAGGTCCTGCGGGAGGGCCTGTATCCCCCGCTGGCGGCGATCGCCAACGGCTGGGCGGAGCGGCTGGGTGAGGCGCGGCGGTTCCCCCCGACGCTGGCCGGGATGCTCGGGCGCTGCCACGCGGCCGGCCAACTCCGGCCCACGCCCCTGCTGCTGAAATACGGGCCCGGCGACTACAACTGCCTGCACCAGGACCTCTATGGCGAGCATGTCTTCCCGCTGCAGGCGGCGTTTCTCCTCGACCAGCCGGGCGCCGACTTCGAGGGCGGGGAGTTCGTGATCGTCGAACAGCGGCCGCGCCAGCAGTCGGCGCCGGCGGTCGTCCCGCTGACCCGGGGCTGCGCGGTGATCTTCGCGGTGCGCGAGCGGCCGCATGACGGAACGCGTGGCGTTCACCGGCGCATCCTGCGGCACGGGGTTTCGGAGGTGCGGAGCGGGAGGCGGCGGACGCTGGGGGTGATCTTCCACGACGCGAGCTAGCCTGTCCTCCCCCTCTCCCGGGAGGGAGAGGAAGGCAGCGGATTGACGCACCGCAGCACAGCCGATACCGCCGGAGGCCATGACCACTCTGCCCGCCGGCCTCGCCGATCTCGCCGACAACTACGATGTCCTGCTCAGCGACGTCTGGGGCGTGATCCACAATGGCCGCGAGAGCTTCGCCGACGCCTGCGCCGCCCTGGCCCGGTTCCGGGCCGAGCGCGGGCCGGTGGTGCTGATCTCCAATTCGCCGCGACCGGCCCACGACGTCGTGCCGCAGCTCGACGCCCTGGGCGTGCCGCGCGAGGCCTGGAGCACGCTCGTCACCTCGGGCGACGCCACCCGGCTGCTGCTCGGCCAGCGCGCGCCGGGCCCGGCCTGGGTGATCGGACCGGAGCGTGACAACACCCTCTATGCAGGCCTGGGCCTCAGCTTCGCCGATGTCGCGGACGCCGCCTTCATCGCCTGCACCGGCCCGTTCGACGATGAGGTCGAGACGCCGGAGGACTACCGCGAGCGGTTCACAGCTCCGGCCGCGCGCGGTCTGACGATGATCTGCGCCAATCCGGACCGGGTCGTGCAGCGCGGCAGCAAGCTGATCTACTGCGGCGGCGCCCTGGCCGATCTCTACAAGGACATGGGCGGCCCCGTGCTGATGGCCGGCAAGCCCTACGCGCCGATCTACGATCTGAGTCTGGCCGAGGCGGCGCGCCTGCTGGACCGGGACGTCGACATGGCGCGGGTGCTGTGCATCGGCGATGGCGTCCATACCGACGTGCAGGGCGCCGAGCAGCAGGGGCTCGACTGCCTGTTCGTCGCCAGGGGCATCCACGGCGACGCCGCCATGGGGCCGGACGGGAGGCTGTCGGCCCCGGCCGTCGACGCCCTGCTGGCCGCCGAGGGCGTCAGGGCGCGGTATGCGATGGCGGATCTGGTGTGGTGACGCTCACCACTGTCATCCCGGCCGTGGCGTAGCGAAGAGCCGGGACCCAGATTCGGCTTGGATTCAATCTGGGTCCCGGATAGCCGCTATGCGGCTTCCGGGATGAGAGCGGTTGTGGATCAGAAGGGGAAGGCGAGATGGCCGGATTGTTTTTCGAGGATCTGTCGGTCGGCCAGTCGGCCGAGCTGACCCGGACCGTCGACGAGAAGGCCATCCAGGCCTTCGCCGAGGTCAGCGGTGACTTCAACCCCGTGCACCTGGACGAGGCCTTCGCCGCCACGACCCCGTTCAAGACGCGGATCGCCCACGGCATGCTGTCGGCGGCCTACATCTCGGCCCTGATCGCCGGAAAGCTGCCCGGGCCGGGCGCCATCTATCTCGGCCAGACCCTCAGTTTCCGCCGGCCGGTCAAGATCGGCGACGCGGTGACGGTCACCGCCACGATCACGGCGCTGGACCCTGAAAAGGCCCGCGCCACCCTGGCGACGGTCTGCAGCGTCGGCGGCAAGGCCGTGCTCGAGGGCGAAGCCACCATCATGGTTCCGCGCCGGCCCGCCTGATGAGCCTGCGCATCGTCCACGGCTGGAAACACCTGGCCCCCGCCGACCGCGGCGCGGCCGTGGCGCTCGGCAATTTCGACGGCGTGCACCTGGGCCACCAGCAGGTCATCGCCGGCGCGGCGACGGCGGCCAGGGCGATCGGCGCGCCGCTGGCGGTGATCACCTTCGACCCGCACCCGCGGCGGCTGTTTCATCCCGACGAACCGGCCTTCCG
>DAORNX010000024.1:0-6159 GCA_035441225.1 Caulobacter sp. | reverse complement strand
GTACGTGCTGGCCTTTGACTTCGAGATGGCCAACTTCAGCGACCGCGCCTTCGTCGAGCAGGTGCTGCACGAGGGCCTGGGCGTGCGCCATGTGGCGGTCGGCTTCGACATCTCGTTCGGCAAGGGCCGCACGGGCAGCCCCGAGGCGATGAAGGCCTATGGCGCGGAGCTGGGCTTCACCGTCTCGGTCGCCGAGGCGGTCGGGGAGGGGGCCGAGAAATACAGCTCCACCGCCGTGCGCGCGGCCCTGCGCGACGGCCACCCGGAAGCGGCGGCCGCCATCCTCGGCCGGCCGTTCGCCATCGAGGGCGTGGTCCGCCGCGGCCAGCAGCTGGGCCGCCAGCTGGGCTTTCCCACGGCCAACGTGTTCATGGTCGACTATGTGGTGCCGAGGCTGGGCGTCTACGCCACCCGCACGCGCCTGCCCGACGGCCGCGTCCTGCCCGGCGTGGCCAACATCGGCAACAACCCGACCACCGGCGAGGTCGAGACGCGGCTGGAGGTCTGGCTGTTCGACTTCGACGAGGATCTCTACGGCCAGGTCATCGAGACGCAGCTGATCGGCTTCCTGCGGCCGGAAGAGAAGTTCGCCTCGATCGACGAGATGGTCGTGCAGATTCGCCGCGACGAGGCGACAGCGCGGGCGATTCTGCAGAAATAGTCCTCTCCGCGAAGCGGGGAGGATTCCCTGTTTGGGCGAACCCCCCTTGGCGCCGCGGCCCGCCTCGTGTTCCCTGTTAACCAGTCTGGTGGGGGCCCGATGCTCAAGGCACGCAAGTACGAACGGTTCGCGCGCGCGCGCCGCCCGGCGGCGACCCGGGTCAAACCCGAATCGTTCGCCTTTCCGCCCGACGCCTCGTTCGTCCTCGATACCCGGGTAGAGCCGCGCCTTGTGCGCAGCGAGATGGACCTGCTGGACGCCTATTCGGACGCGGTGGTCCGGGCGGTGGAATCGGTCGGCCCGGCTGTGGTGCGGGTGGCCCCGATCACCACCGACGGCAGCTTCGCCGGCGAGGGCTCGGGGTTCTTCGTCTCGGCCGACGGCCTGATCGTCACCAACAGCCATGTGGTCGGCGGCTTCTCGCGCCTGGCGGTGATCACCGCCGAGGGCCGCGCCCTGACGGCCCGGCCGATCGGCGACGACGTCGACACCGACATCGCCGTGCTCAAGGTCGAACAGCCGGTCAAGGCGCCGTTCGCCCGGCTCGGTGACTCCAAGAAGCTTCGGCGGGGCCAGCTGGTCATCGCCATCGGCGCGCCGCTCGGCTTCGAGGCCACGGTGACCACCGGCGTGGTCTCGGCGCTCGGCCGGTCGTTGCGCGCCGAGAAGGGCCGGCTGATCGAGGACCTGATCCAGACCGACGCGGCGCTCAATCCAGGCAACTCGGGCGGGCCGCTGGTCAGTTCGAACGGCGAGGTGATCGGCATCAACACCGCCGTCATCGTCGGCGCCCAGGGCCTGTGTTTCGCGGTGGCCTCCAACACCGCCTCGTTCGTGATGGCCGAGATCGCCAAACACGGCCACGTGCGTCGCGGCACCATCGGCGTGGTGGCCCAGCAGACGCCGATTCCGCCGGCCATCGCCAAATCAGCCGGCGTCACCCAGCCCTACGCGGTCTGGGTCGCCTCGGTCGACGCCGGCGGTCCGGCCGAGAAGGCGGGCATTCGCGAGGGCGACCTGATCGTCGCCGCCGACGGCCGGCTGATCACCGGCCTGGACGACCTGCTGCGCGCGCTCGGCCCCGCCAGCATCGACAAGCCCCTTGTGCTCGACATCGTCCGCGCGGGCGTGCGGATGAAGGTCACGGTGACGCCGAAGGCCCGGAAGAAGAGCTGAGCCCCTTCCTCCCCTCCTGGGGGAGGGACAGACCGCCAGGCGGTCCGGGTGGGGACGGGCGAAGCCGCGCCGGACGCAGCCGGGGTCGCGTCCGGTTCCCCCACCCGTCGGGGCTTTGCCCGTCCACCCTCCCCATAAAGGGGAGGGAGGCTCGCAAACAGGCGCGCCCTCTGCTACAGCCCGGCCATGACTTCGGTTCGGAAGATTTCGCGAATTATCCGCCCGGCGTGACGTCGCCGGACGACGGTGACGCACGCCGGGTCGCGAAACCCGTTCCTTCCAGATTTCCGAGAAAGTCCCATGGCTGACGACGCCGCTCCCCAGCGCGACTACCGCGAAACCGTATTCCTTCCCGAGACCGCCTTCCCGATGCGGGCGGGCCTGCCGACCCTGGAGCCGAAGATCCTGCAGGCCTGGACCGACCAGGACCTCTACAACACCGTGCGAAAGGCCCGGCAGGCCGCCGGCGCGCCGCTGTTCGTGTTTCACGACGGCCCGCCCTACGCCAACGGCGCCATCCACATCGGCCACTCGCTGAACAAGTCGCTGAAGGACTTCGTCGTCCGCAGCCGCTTCGCGCTCGGCTTCGACGTCGACTATGTGCCGGGCTGGGACTGCCACGGCCTGCCGATCGAGTGGAAGATCGAGGAGGAATACCGTGGCAAGGGGCGTCGCAAGGACGAGGTCCCGACCGAGGAGTTCCGCACCCGCTGCCGCGAATACGCGGCCGGCTGGATCGGCGTGCAGATGGCCGAGCACAAGCGGCTGGGGACCCTGGCCGACTACGAGCATCGCTACGCCACGATGGATTTCACGTCCGAGGCGACGATCGTCGCCGAGTTCCACAGGTTCATGATGAGCGGCCAGCTCTATCGCGGCTCCAAGCCGGTGATGTGGAGCCCGGTCGAGGGCACCGCCCTGGCCGACGCCGAGGTCGAGTACCATGACCACACCAGCCCGACGGTCTGGGTGAAGTTCCCGGTGGATTGGGTCGCAGTGGACCTGCCACCTGCCGTGCCGGGCGAGCCGCAGATCGATCTGACAGCCTTCGCCGCCGACGCTGGTGCGGCGTCTGACGCATCAGTGGTCATCTGGACCACCACGCCCTGGACTATCCCGGCCAACCGGGCGGTCAGCTACAATCCGCGCATCGCCTATGGTGTGTACCGCGTGGAGGCGCTGGAGGAGGGGCTGGAGTTCGCTCCCTGGGCAGCGTCGGGCGACAAGCTCGTCGTGGCCGACAAGCTCGCCGAAGAGGTCTTCAAGGCCGCCAAGGTGGCGAAGTGGACACGCCTGGCGCCAGTCGATTGTTCCAAGCTGACCCTTCGCCATCCTCTCGCGAAGCTCGACGAAGGTTACGGCTTCCCCGTGCCCATGCTGGCCGGCGACCATGTCACCGACGATGCCGGCACGGGCTTCGTGCACACGGCGCCGGGGCACGGCGCCGACGACTACCTGATCTGGCTCAAGAGCAAGGCCCAGCTCGAGGCGGCCGGCATCGACACGACCATCCCCGAGACCGTCGGTCCCGACGGCGCCTACTACGACCACGTGCCGCTGTTCGCCGGCCTCAAGGTGCTCGAGACCGAGGGCAAGAAGCTGGGCAAGTTCGGCCCGGCCAACCCGGCGGTGATCGAAAAGCTGATCGAGGCCGGAAACCTGCTGGCCCGCGGCCGGCTGGAGCACAGCTATCCGATGAGCTGGAGGTCCAAGGCGCCGGTGATCTTCCGCAACACGCCGCAGTGGTTCATCCGCATGGACGAGCCGTTGGCGGACGGCCGCACCCTGCGCGAGACGGCGCTGCAGTCGATCGACGCCACCGCCTTCCACCCGGACATGGGCCGCAACCGCATCCGCGGCATGGTCGAGACGCGTCCGGACTGGCTGATCAGCCGCCAGCGCGCCTGGGGCACGCCGCTGGCCATGTTCGTCGACAGGGATACCGGCGAACCGCTGCGCGACGAGGCCGTCAACAAGCGCATCGTCGACCTGGTGGCGAAGGAGGGGGCCGACGCCTGGTTCCTGCGCCCGGCCAGCGACTTCCTCGGCGAGCACGACCCCGAGCGGTTCGAGAAGATCAACGACATCCTCGATGTCTGGTTCGACTCGGGCGCGACCCACGCCTTCACGATCGAGGGCCGGGCCGACAGCCACTGGCCGGCCGACCTCTATCTCGAGGGCAGCGACCAGCATCGCGGCTGGTTCCAGTCCTCGCTGCTGGAGTCCTCGGGCACCCGCGGTCGCGCGCCCTACAAGGCCGTCGTGACGCACGGCTTCACGCTCGACGAGAACGGCGTGAAGATGAGCAAGTCGCTGGGCAACACCATCGAGCCGCAGGTGATCATCAAGGAGTCGGGGGCCGAAATCCTCCGCCTCTGGGCCGCGACGGTCGACTACATGGAGGACCAGCGGATCGGAAAGACGATCCTGGCCACCGTGACCGACTCCTACCGCAAGCTGCGCAACACCCTGCGCTACCTGCTCGGCGCCCTGAACGGCTTCGAGGAGGCCGAGCGCGTGGCCGTGGCCGACATGCCGCCGCTGGAGCAGTACATCCTGCACCGGCTGTGGCAGCTGGATGGCGAGGTGCGCGCGGCCTACGAGACCTACCGCTTCAGCGAGGTGGTCCGGCCGCTGCTGGAGTTCTGCCAGGGCGACCTGTCGACCTTCTTCTTCGACATCCGCAAGGACGCGCTCTACTGCGACCGGCCCGACAGCCTGCGCCGCCGCGCCTGCCGCACGGTGATGGACGCGGTGTTCGAGCGGCTGACCATCTGGCTCTCGCCGCTGATCCCGTTCACCACCGAGGAAGCCTGGACGACCCGCTTCCCCGACGCGGGGTCGAACAGCCTGCGCGTATTCCCCGGGACCCCGGCCGACTGGCGCAACGACGCCGAGGCCGCGCGCTGGGGCAAGGTCGAGCAGGTCACCGGCGTGGTCACCGGCGCGCTGGAGGTCGAGCGGCGCGAGAAGCGTATCGGCTCGTCGCTGGAAGCCTCGCCGTCGGTCCATGTGGCCGACGCGGCGCTCCTGGCGGCCTTCGAGGGCCTGGACGCGGCCGAAATCTTCCGCACCAGCGGCGTGACCCTGGCGGCGGGCGAGGGCGGCCCGTCCAGCTTCCGCATGACCGACATGAAGGCCGTGGCCGTCGATCCGCGCCCGGCCGACGGAGAGAAATGCGCCCGCTGCTGGCGGGTGCTGCCCGAGGTCACCGGCGCCGGCCGCCTCTGCCTGCGCTGCGACGACGCCGTCGCGGCGTGGGACAAGACCCACGCGGCCTGATACTTCAACCGTCATGGTCGGGCTTGTCCCGACCACCCATGAACACCGTCGGCCGGGAGTGTGCATGGGTCCTCGGGACAAGCCCGAGGATGACGGTGTTGGTAGAGGCCGGCAGGGATTGGGAATGAGTTCCGACGTGACCGACGCCGAAGACACCCCTGTCGCCGAGCCCGTCTCGATGGCCGAAGCGACGCTGGAGCCGGCCGCTGCCGAATCGCCGGCCGCCCCCGCGCGCCTGCAGGGGCCGACGGCCTACGCCATCTGTCTGGCGGTGATCGTCGCCGACCAGCTGATCAAGCAGTGGATTCTCTACGCCTTCCAGCTGCCGGTCCTGGGCAGCGTCCAGGTTCTGGGCCCGTTTCACCTGACGATGGTCTGGAACCAGGGGGTCAGCTTCGGCCTGTTCCGCGGCGAGGCCGAATGGGTCCGCTGGGCCCTGGCGGCCTTTTCCCTCGGGGTCGCCGGCTTTCTCGGCGTCTGGGCGCGACAGGTCGAGCGGCCTCTGCTGGGCGGGGCCATCGGCCTGGTCATGGGTGGCGCGATCGGCAACCTGATCGACCGGGTGCGGTTCGGCGCGGTGGCCGACTTCATCGATTTCAAGGCGCTGCATTTCCCCTGGGTGTTCAACATCGCCGACAGCGCCATCACCATCGGCGTGGTGCTTCTGCTGATCGACAGCATCGGCAGGGACGCGAAACGGTAACGCAGTTGCCGTTCGCCTCACTTTTGGCGTATCGAGAGCGCCTGTTACGGCCGGGGGCGGCCAGCTGGCCGAACGGTCCTGAGGAGCAAGGCTCTATGATGTCTACCCGCCTGATGTGCGCCGCCGCGCTGATCGCCGCCGCCGGTCTGGGCGGCTGCACCTCCACGTCCCAGGCGCTGGGCCTGACCAAGGTGACGCCCGACGAGTTCCGCGTGGTGACCAAGGCCCCGCTGGTGGTTCCGCCCGACTATGCCCTGCGCCCGCCGGCCCCCGGCGAGCCTCGCCCGCAGGAGCTGCAGCCCGAGAGCGCGGCCCGCACGGCCCTGGCCGGCCAGGC
>DAORNX010000023.1:0-13031 GCA_035441225.1 Caulobacter sp. | reverse complement strand
TGGGACCCCGCCGCCGTGCGGCTGGCGATGACGGCCGGCGCCGGCGCGACGGTTCCCCTGCGCGTCGGCGGCAAGGCAGGCCCCCTGTCCGGCCCACCCTTCGACGGGGTGGCCAGGGTCATCGCCACGGCCGACGACGTCCGGCAGGGAGGGCCATTCGAGCGGTCCGGACGCCCCCAGGGTGGCGCACTGGTCGAAATGGACGGGCTGTACATCGTGCTGTCGGGGCGGCGGCAGCAATGCGTCAGTCCGGAGGCCTTCACATGCCTCGGGTTTGACCCGGCCCAGCTGCGGCTGATCGTGGTGAAGTCCATGCAGCACTTTCACGCGCATTTCGCCGCGCTGGCGACGGACATCGTCTACGCCTCCGCGCCCGGCAGCCTGACCTTCGATCTGGCCGCGCTGCCTCTGAAGAACATCCGCCGGCCGATCTGGCCGCTCGACCCCGATCCCGACTCCGAAGGAGCTGAGGCATGAAGATCTTCACCGCCGTCATGTCCCATGAGACCAACGTCTTCTCGCCGATCCCCACCGGCCTCGACAGCTTCCGTGAACTGGCGCTGTACCTGCCAGGCGTCAGCAGCGACGAAGACCGGCTGAAAGCGGCCAGGCGGGTCGAGGCCTCGGCGGGCGCGGGCGACTTTCTCCGCCTCGCTCGGGAACGGGGGCACGAGGCGGTGCTCGGTCCGGTGGCGTCAGCGCTGCCCGCCGGAGCGGTTGTGCGGCGCGACTACGAGACCATTCGTGACGCCATCGTCAGCTCCCTGAGGGCCGCGATGCCGGTCGGCGCAGTGCTCCTGTTCCTCCACGGTGCGCAGGTCGCCGACGGCTACGACGACTGCGAGGGCGATCTGATCTCGCGCCTCCGCGAGGTGGTCGGGCCTGACGTGCCGATCGGCGCGCTGCTGGACCTGCACGGCTCCCTGACCACGCGCATGATGACGTCGGCTACGGCCCTGATCTTCTGCAAGGAGTATCCGCACACAGACTACAGCGAACGCGCGGTGGAACTGTTCGATATCATCGAGGGCGCCGCGCGCGGCGAGCTGAAGCCCCACATGACCCGGATGACCGTGCCCTGCCTCGGTGGCCTGCATACGCGGAGCTCGCCGGGCAAGGACCTGATCGACCACGCCAGCTCCCTCGAGGGTCGCGACGGCGTCCTGTCGACATCGGTCGTTCATGGCTTTTCACTGGGCGATGTCGAGGACTCGACGGGCAATGTGCTGGTCGTGACCGACAATGCTCCCGCCCGGGGCGAGGCGGTCGCCCGGGACCTGGCCGGACGCTTCTGGGCGATCAAGGGGTCGGTCCAGTCCGGCGAGCTGCCGATTCCCGACGTCGTCGAGGCGGCGCTGGCCGAACCACGAGGCCCGGTCATTATCGCCGAACCTGGCGACAATCCCGGCGGGGGCTGGCCGGCGGACAATGTCGATATTCTGCGGGCTCTGCTGGCGCGCGACGCCGACGCCGCGGTCGCCCTGGTCTACGATCCGGTGGCCGTGCAGATCTGCTCGGATGCCGGGGCGGGCGCGAAATTGTCGCTGCGCATCGGGGGCAAGATCGGCGCGATCTCCGGCCCGCCGCTCGATGTGGAGGCCGAGGTGACGGCCGTGAATCCCGATGCCCGCCAACGCACCATCTTCGGCTCCGAACCCGGGCTCTTCGGCCCCGCGGTGGCGATCCGCTGCGGCCGCGTGGACGTGGTGCTCTGCTCGGTCCGAACGCAGCCGTTCAGTCCGGACGTGTTCACCGAGCTGGGCATCGACCCGACGAAGAAGCACGTCATCCAGCTCAAGTCGTCACAGCACTTCTATGCGTTCTTTGAGCCGATCGCGGCCAAGGTGCTCTACTGCAATGGCGTGGGCGGCAGTGTCAGCCGGGTGCGGGCGAGGGGCTATCTGAAACTGAAACGGCCGGTCTGGCCGCTCGACGAGGTGACCTTCGACGCGACGACCGCCCCGGTGGAGCAGGCGGCATGAGGTTCTTCATCGGCGGCCTGGTGCACGAAACCTCGAGCTTCTCGCCCATTCCCACCAGCATGAGAAAGTTCCATGCGTCCCGTCCCGCGCCCGGGGCGTCGATGGAGGAGCTCCAGAAGCTGGGCGGCGCCTCGGTCTATGGGCAGTGGGTCAAACGGGCCGCGGAGCAGGGTCACACGATTGCCGGCGGGCCGGTCTTTTCCGCCGGTCCGAGTGGTCTGACGGTGCAGGCCGACTACGAGGCCTTGCGTGACGAGCTTCTCGAAAGCCTGCGCAGCGCCGGGCCGGTGGATGGCGTGCTGCTGTTCCTCCACGGCGCCCAGATGGCGGTCGGATATCGGGACTGCGAGGGTGATGTGCTGGCCCGGGCCCGGGCGATCGTCGGGCCGACAACGCCGATCGGCGTCGAACTGGACCTCCACTGCAACATCTCCGAAGCGATGCTGGCCAACGCGACCATTCTGATGGCCTGCAAGGAGTATCCGCACACCGACTTCGGGGACCGCGCCATCGAGCTGTTTGATCTGATCGCGGCGACCGCGGCGGGTCGGATCAGGCCGGTGACGTCCTTCGTGCGGGCGCCCATGCTGAACCTGTTTTTCACCACGGAACAGCCGATGCGGGGGCTCGTCGACCTTACGGTGGCGATGGAGGGCAAGGGCAGCGTGCTGACGACCACCCTGGCCCATGGTTTCAGCTCGGCCGACATTCCCGAGGCGGCGGCCAGCGTCATCGTGGTCACCGACAACGCGCGTGAGGAGGGCGATCGCATCGCCCAGGGACTGGCGCGGCTGTTCTTCTCCCTGCGCGAGATCGGCGGCCCCAAGGCTCTCGATGTGGACGCCGTGCTCGACGCGGCCCTCGCCGAACCGGAAGGGCGTCCGGTGGTCATCGCCGATGGGTCGGACAATCCGGGTGGCGGCGCGGCGGGCGACTCGACCTTCCTCCTGCGGCGCATGCTGGAGCGCGGCGTCACCAACGCCGGGTTGGCGATGATCTGGGATCCGACCGCGGTAAAGCTGGCCATGACCGCGGGGCCGGGCGCGCGGCTGCCGATGCGGATCGGCGGCAAGACCAGCCCGATGTCGGGGGATCCCGTCGATGCCGAGGTCGAGGTTCTGGCCGTTCACGAGGATCCGAAACAGATCGGATTCTCGGGCGAGAAGACCCTGGGATTCGGCGCCGCGGCGGCCCTGCGGGTGGGCGGGGTCGATGTGATCGTCAACAGCTACCGGGTCCAAACCCTCAGCCTCGAGTGCTTCACCGAACTGGGGGTCGACCCCCTGTCAAAGCGCATCCTGGTCGTCAAATCCAACCAGCACTTCTACGCCCACTACGCGGCCATCGCCCAGAAGGTGCTGTATTCGGACGCGCCGGGGACGACCTCGCTCAATGTCGCGCGGCGCCCCTACCGGAACCTGGCGCGGCCGATCTGGCCGCTGGACGACGTCGCGTTCGGATGAGCGATACGGTCCTGCTGAACGGCCAGGCCGCGGGCGCCCGGCCGATGACCGAGGCGGAGGCCGCCATCCTGACGGCTGAAGGATTCGAGGCGGCGGGGGAGGCTATCGCCCGCTGGCCCGGCTACGCCCCGACGCCGCTCGTGGAACTGCCCGCCCTGGCGAGGTCCGTCAGCGTCGGGCGGGTCTTCTACAAGGACGAGGGGACGCGGTTCGGCCTCGGTAGTTTCAAGGCCCTCGGGGGAGCATACGCCGTCCAGACGCTGGTCGAGACCGGCGATGTCGAGACCGTGGCCACAGCGACGGACGGAAACCACGGACGGGCCGTCGCCTGGGGCGCGCGACGATTCGGACGCCGCGCCGTCGTCTACATCCACGAGACCGTCAGCGAGGGGCGTGCGGACGCGATCCGGGCGCTGGGGGCGGAAGTGGTCCGCACGCCGGGAACCTATGACGACTCCGTCCGCCAGGCCGCGCGGGACGCCGCGCAAAACGGCTGGACGGTGGTGTCGGACACCACCTGGGAGGGCTATGCGGAAATTCCCCGTCTGGTGATGTACGGCTACGGCGTGATGGTCACTGAAGCGCTCACGCAGGCGCCGCAGGGGCCGACGCACATTTTTGTCCAGGCCGGAGTGGGCGCCCTCGCAGCGTCGGTCTGCGCGGCGACCTGGCATCGGATGGGCGCGCGCAGGCCCCGACTGGTCGTTGTCGAACCCGAACGCGCCGCCTGCCTGTTCGAGACCGCCCGGCAGGGTCGCCTCGCGCCTGCCACCGGGGACGCGGACAGCCTGATGGCCGGGCTGGCCTGCGGTGAAGCCTCCCCGCTCGCCTGGGATATCCTGCGGACCGGCGCGGACGCCTTCATGACCGTGCCCGACGCGGACGCGATTGCGGCCATGCGCCGCCTGGCCCGGCCGGCGGTTGGCGACCCCGCGATCACGGCCGGCGAGTCAGCGGTGGCGGGCTTGTGCGGTCTTTTGCGTGTCTGTCAGGATGACGCCCTCAGGACGGCGCTCGGCATCGATGGAGAGTCGCGGGTGTTGCTGTTCGGCACCGAAGGCGCGACCGACCCCGATCTCTACCGACGGCTGGTGAACGAGGCGGTGGCATGAAGCTCTACATCTGCGCGGATATCGAAGGCGTCGCGGGCGTGGTCACCATGGACCATCTCTCGCCGGAGGGCTTCGAATACGAAAAGGCCCGCGAATGGATGACCGGCGAGGTCAACGCCGCCATCGACGGCGCTCGCCAGGCGGGCGTGACCGAAATCGTCGTCAGCGACAGCCACGGAAACGGCCAGAATCTCCTGCTCGACGACCTGCCGGAAGACGTCACCGTCGTCCGCTCCTGGCCGCGGCCTCTGGAGATGATGCAGGGTCTGGAGGACGGCGGCTTCTGCGGCGCCTTCCTGATCGGTCAGCACACGGGTCACACCGACATGACCGGCACGATCGCCCACACCATCTCCGGAGCGGTCCACGAGATCCGCCTCAATGGCGAGCCGGCCTCCGAGACACGCATCAACGCGGCGGTCGCCGGCCATTTCAATGTCCCGGTCCTGCTCGCCACCGGCGATGAAGCCTATGTGGCCCATGTGCGGGAACTGCTGGGCGAGGCGCCGACCGTGGCGACCAAGAGCGCCTACACCGACTACTGCGCGCGGACGATCACGCCGGCGCGGTCCCGAACCCTGATCCGCGCGGCCGCCGAGCGAGCCGTCCTGGATCGCCAGCACCGGTCGCCCTATCGCGTCGCTGGTCCGGTCACCATCGACATGGTCTTCAAACAGAGGGCGCCCGCCCAGGTCCTGTCCATGTGGCCGGGGATCGAGCAGGTCAGCGCCACGGGGGTCCGCTTTATCGCGCGGGACATGGAGGAGGCGTCCCGGATGATCGTGGTGGCGACCAGCTACGATCCGCGCGCCCGCTAGCCCCACAGGCTCGGCGACGGCGGCTGGACGACGGCGCCGTCGTAGCGGAGCCCCGGCTCCCGGTCGCGGTCGAGCAGCAGTGGCCCGTCGATGTCGACCAGCTCGGCCAGCTGCGCGACCAGGTGGGCCGGCGCCATGGCCAGCGAGGTGCCGACCATGCAGCCGACCATCAGGCGCAGTCCCGCCTCCTGGCCGGCGCGGGCCAGCGCCAGCGCCTCCGTCAACCCGCCGGTCTTGTCGAGCTTGATGTTGATCATGTCGTATCGACCGACGAGATGCGGCAGGTCGTCCCGACTACTGCAGGACTCGTCGGCGCAGACGGGCAGGGGACGGTGGATGGCGGCGAGACGCTCGTCGCCGCCTTTCGGCAGCGGTTGTTCCACCATCGCCACGCCGAGGTCGGCCATGCGCTGGAGCAGTCGCTCGACGTCGTCGGCCGGCCAGCTCTCGTTGGCGTCGACGATCAGGCGACTGTCCGGAGCGGCCGCGCGCACGGCGGCGACCCGGGCGTCATCGCCCTCGCCGCCCAGCTTGATCTTCAGGACAGGCATATGCCGCCTGGCCCGCGCGGCCTCCGCCATCGCGGCAGGCGCGTCGAGGCTGAGGGTGTAGACGGTCTGAACCGGCCGCGATCGGGCGAGCCCGGCCAGGCTGGCCACGGACCGTTTCAAGCGGCGCGCCTCGAGGTCCCAGAGGGCGCAGTCGATCGCGTTGCGGGCGGGGCAGGCCGGCAGCAGGGTCTGGAGCGCTTCACGGCTCACGCCGGCTTCGATCCTGCTCCGCACGCCTTCAACCAGGGCCATCGACAGCGGCCCCGTCGTGCCGACATCCGGTTCCGGAGCAGCCTCGCCCCGTCCAGTCACCCCTCCATCCTCGATCTCGACGACCAGACAGGAAACCGCGCGAACCTCACCGCGAGCGATGCGGAACACGCCGCGGATGGGCCAGGTCTCAAGGCGAGCCGACAACTGCATGAAATCCTCCGTCGATCCGTCCAGCTTGCAGCGCCGCGCCCGGGAAGCCAGTCGGCGGGCCCGGGGAATGGCGATCGCCGATGGCGTCGTGACGGATGGCCATGCCCATGTCGCGCCATCGCCCCGACTATGCCGGCTCGACAATCTGGAATGCGGACATGCCCCCAGGCGACCTGATCCATCTGGCCGAGATCATCGCCGCGCGCGAGCGCATCGCGCCCTTCGTGGCCCCGACGCCCATGCTGTCGCCGCCGGGCGGACCGCGATTGAAGGCGGAAAGCCTCCATCCCTGCGGCGCGTTCAAGATCAGGGGCGCGTTCAACTGGCTCCTCAGCCTCCCCTATGCGCAACGCGCCGGCGGCGTGATCGCGCCGTCGAGCGGCAATCATGCCCAGGCCGTCGCCTATGCCGCCCAGCGGCTGGGGATCAGGGCCCTCGCGGTCATGCCCACCTCCTCTCCGGAGGCGAAGCGGGCGGGCGTCCGGCGGTGGGGTGCGGACGTGAAGATCGTCGATCCCGCGATTGACGGGTCGGCCATGGCCTGGGCCGCCACTCATGGTCCGGAGTTGGGTCTGACCCTCATCCACCCCTATGATGCAAGGGAGATCATTGCCGGAACCGGGACCCTTGGCCTCGAAATTCTGGATGACGTGACTGATCCGCTGACGGTCTATGTCCCCGTTTCGGGGGGCGGGCTCATCTCGGGCGTCGCCGCGGCGATCAGGTCGGTGCGGTCGTCCGTGCGGATCGTCGGGGTCGAACCTGAACTGGCGAATGATGCGTCGCGAAGCTTTCGCGACGGTCGAAGACAGGCGCTGCCCTATGCGCAGACGGTCCGGACCATGGCGGACGGACTCCGCGTCGAACAGGTGGGTCAACTGACCTGGTCCCACATCCAGGCGTTGGTCGACGATATGGTGACGGTCACCGAAGACGAGATCGGAGATGCCGTCGCCTGGGTGGCCCGGGAGGGGCGGATCGTGGCCGAGCCCAGCGGCGCGGTGTCCGTGGCGGCGGCCCGGCGTGACGCCGCTCCGGATCGCGCCGTGGCGATCGTCAGCGGCGGCAATGTCGACCCCGCCCTGTACGCGGCCTTGATGAACAGTGGAGCAGTCGGATGACCAGCAGGATCGGAATTCTCAAGACCGGCAACCCGCCCGCGGACATCGCCGACCAGTTTCCTACCTATCCCGACATGGTGCGGGCCATGCTCGGTAACGGCTATGTCTTCGACGAGTTCGACGTCGAGGCGGGCGAACTGCCCTCGCCCGCGACAATGGTCGATGGCTATGTGATCACCGGGTCGCCGGCGGGCGTCTATGACGACCTGCCGTGGATCGCCCCCTTCAAGTCCTGGCTGGCGGCCACCGATCCGGCGACGCCCATCGTCGGAATCTGCTTTGGCCACCAGATCATGGCGGAGGCGTTCGGCGGCAAGGTTGTGAAGTCGCACAAGGGCTGGGGCGGGGGGCTACACAGGTACGCGGTCACCTCGGTCGAGCCCTGGATGGACTCGTCCGACCCGTTCGCCATCGCGGTGGCCCACCAGGACCAGGTTGTGGAGTTGCCGGCCGGCGCGGATGTTGTCGCGACGAGCGACTTTTGCCCCATCGCCGCGATCGCCTATCGCGATCGTGCGGCGATCACCTTCCAGTGCCATCCCGAGTTCCCGATCCCGTTCGCTGAGGCGCTCGTCGAGCGTCGCCGGCGCCTGGGCACGGTGACGCCCGAACAGGCCGACGCCGCCCGGGAAACCCTTGCGCGCCCGGCCGATCGGGAGCGGGTCGCGGGCTGGATCAGGGCCTTTCTGGCGCGTGCCCGCGCCTGATCCGGCCGGGTGTCACGAAGAGGCGGCGAGGTCCCCCGAAGGCGGCCCCGGGGGCTGTCCCAAGGGCGATGATCGCGGTTCATCAGGCGTATCGAAGCCGCAGGCAAGGAACACCTCATGAGCCGCATCGCCTGGAGCGGGGTCTATCCCGCCTCGTCCACCCAGTTCGCGCCGGATCTGTCGATCGACCTGGACGCGACCCAGCAGCACTACGACCGCCTCATCCGGGACGGTGTGCATGGCCTCATCGTTCTGGGCACGGTCGGTGAGAACAACTCGCTCTCGGCCGAAGAGAAACGTTCGGTCGTCAAGGCGGCCGTCGAAGTGGCCGCAGGTCGCGTGCCGGTCCTGTCAGGGGTTTCCGAGTTCACGACCGGGGCCGCCGCGGACTACGCCCGGGATGCCGAAAAGCTCGGCGCGGATGGTCTGATGGTGCTGCCGGCGATGGTCTACGTCCCGACGGAAGACGAGCTGGTCGCTCATTTCGACACCGTCGCGGGCGCGTCTGGGCTGCCCCTGATGCTGTACAACAATCCCCCCGCCTACCGGGTCGACATCTCCATTCGGGCGCTGGAGCGGCTGGCGCGGCACAACACCGTCGTCGCGCTGAAGTAAGCGGCGGTGGACACCCGCCGCTACACGGATCTGATCAACGCCCTGGGCGACCGGTATGTCCTGTTCGCCGGCCTCGACGACGTCGCGCTCGAGGCGCTGGCGCTCGGCGCGGACGGCTGGGTGTCCGGCCTGACCAACGCCTTCCCCGCCGAGTCCCTGGCCCTGTGGGACGCCATGAAAGCCGGCGATCTCGCCGAGGCGCGCCGGATCTACCGGTGGTTCATGCCGCTGCTGCATCTCGATGCCGAGCATGATCTCGTTCAGGCGATCAAGATGTGCAACGTCGCGGTCGGGCGCGGCAACGATCGCATCCGGCCGCCGCGGTTGCCGCTCGCCGGCGCGCGCCGGGCCGAGGTGGAGGCAGTCATTCGCACCGCCCTGGCGGCCCGACCCCTGCGCGAGGCCGTCTGAGCATGGCCATCATCGACAATCGCCTGGCGGCGCTGGGGCTGGAGCTTCCGTCCGCCGCCTCGCCCGCTGCGAACTATGTCTCGTTCGTGCGCTCCGGCGCCCTCGTCCACATCTCGGGTCAGGTGTCGCGGACGGCGGTCAGCACCATCGTCGGGACCGTGGGCGCCGATCTCTCGATCGAACAGGGGATTCTCGCCGCCCGGCTTTGCGGGCTCAATCTGATCAGCCAGATGCGCGAAGCCTGCGGCGGCGACCTGGATCGCGTTGTCCGCGTGGTCAAGCTCTGCGGCAGCATCCAGGCCGGGCCGGATCTCGAGCAGCTCCCGCTGGTCATGAACGGCTGCTCCGACCTGATGGTCGAGGTGTTTGGCGACCTGGGCAGGCACGCCCGCACGACGGTTGGCGTCTATCGCCTCCCGGGTGGCGTGGCGGTCGAGGTCGACGCCGTCGTCGAGGTGCGCGATTGATGCGCCCGACGTGCCGCGCCGCGCTCGTGCAACTTTGCACGCCGGATACCGGCACGGCGGCGCTGGACCATGCCATGCCGTTCGTGCAGGCCGCCGCCGCGGGCGGCGGAGAGCTGATCCTGCTGCCCGAAACCTGCAACCTGATGGAGCGCGACCAGGTCGCCCTCGGTCGCAAGGTCGTCGGCGAGGCTGATGACCCGTTCATCGCCGGTCTGCGCGACTTCGCCGCCGCCCGTCACGTCTGGATCCTGCTGGGCTCCGCGGTGGTGCGGCGACCGGACGGCCTTCGGGCGAACCGCAGCCTGCTGATCGGCCCCGCCGGCGAGATCGTGGCGCGCTACGACAAGATCCACCTGTTCGACGCGGACCTGGTCAATGGCCAGAGCTATCGGGAGTCCGCCAACTACGAGGCGGGAACCGAGGCTGTCGTCGCCGAAACCCCATGGGGCGGGCTGGGATTGACCATCTGCTACGACATCCGTTTTCCGGTTCTTCACCGGGACCTGGCCCTGGCGGGCGCCGCATTGATCGCTGTCCCGGCGGCCTTCAATCGTCAGACCGGCGCCGCGCACTGGGAGATCCTGTTGCGAGCCCGCGCGATCGAGACGGGCTGCTTCATCCTCGCGCCGGCCCAGGGCGGGAACCATGCTGATGGCGAGGCCACCTGGGGGCGCTCCACGATCGTGGCGCCGTGGGGTGAGATCCTCGCGGCCGAGGCGGGCGACCAGCCAGGCCTGGTGTTCGCCGACCTCGACCTCGCGGCGGTCGCCGCCGCGCGCGCCGCCATCCCCGCGCTCGTCAACCGCCGCGCCTACACGCCGCCGAGGGCGATTCATCGATGACGGAAATCCTGAGCCTCCGCCACGCGGTCGCGGACCGGCGCATCGCGGGACCTGACGCCTTCGCGCAACGGAATCCCGCGGACCCGGACGATCTGGTCGTCACCGGCCCGGGGGCGGACGCGGATATCGTTGCGGCCGCGGCCGCGGCCGCCCGGGCTGCCCAGCCTGCCCTGCGCACCGGCGGTATCGAAGCCCTCGGCGACGCCCTCGACCGGATTTCAGATCGCCTGATGGCCGAGGCTCCCGCCCTGTCGCTGCTCGCGGCGCGTGAAACGGGCAAGACAATCCGCGATGCGCGGGCCGAGGTGGTTCGCGCCGCGAGAATCTTCAGGTTCTTCGGCGGCGAGGCCTTGAGGAACGCCGGCGAACGGTTTGACTCGACCCGCCGGGGTGCGACGGTCGAGGTGGCGCACGAGCCGATCGGCGTGATCGGGGCGATCACCCCGTGGAACTTCCCGATCGCCATTCCGGCATGGAAGATCGCGCCGGCGCTGGCCTTCGGCAACGCGGTGGTCTGGAAGCCCTCGGAACTGTCGTCGGCGACCGCATCGGCGCTGCTGGAGATCATCGCCGCAGCCGGGCTGCCGCCGGGTGCGCTCAACATGGTGCTCGGCGGAAGCGCCGCCGGCGCCGAGGTGGCGCGATGCGACAGCATTGACGCCGTCTCGTTCACCGGGTCGCAGGCGGCCGGCCACGCCGTCCGGTCGACGGCCACCGGTCGGGGCGCCGCCGTCCAACTCGAGATGGGCGGCGTCAATGGCCTGATCGTGCTCGCGGACGCGGATCTGGAGGTTGCGGTCGAGACGGCGGTCAACGGCGCCTATTTCGCCGCCGGCCAGCGTTGCACGGCGACCTCGCGGATCATCGTCGAAGCGAACGTCGCCGACGCCTTCGCCGCCCGCCTTGAGGCGCGGGTAGCGCAGCTGGGGCTGGGCGATCCCCGGCATGACCACACCGACATCGGTCCGCTGGCGTCCGTGCGGCAGAAGTCGCGGGTCACCGAGGCGGTCGACCGGGTGGCCGCCAGCGGCGCGACGCTCCGGTTCGGCGGCGCGGCGTCGAGCCATCCTCACGCCTTCTTCCCCCCCACATTGTTCGACGACGTTGGCGACGCGAGTCCGCTGGCGACGGAGGAAATCTTCGGCCCCGTGGCGGGCCTGTTTCGCGCGGCGGACTTCGACGAGGCCATGGCGATCCTCAACGGGACGCGATTCGGGCTCTCGGCGGGAATCTGCACCCGGTCCCTGGCCAGGGCGGAAGCCTTCAAGCGCGGAGCCCGGGCGGGCATGTGCATGGTCAATCTGCCTACGGCCGGTGTCGATCACCATGCGCCCTTCGGCGGCATCGGCGCTTCCAGCTACGGCCCCCGGGAACAGGGCCGCGCCGCTCGGGCCTTCTTCACCCGGATGAAGACGATCTACCAGGCCTGACCATGATCGTGGCGACCACCCTGCCGTCTGAAACGGAACCGGGGTCTCGCGTAGCGACGGCCGGGCGCAGTCCGGGCCGGACGTTCATCAGGGACGTCGTTCAGCGCACCGGTCTGACATTTCGAGCCGTCCGCCTCTACGAGGAGAGGGGCCTGATCGTGTCGACGCGCGATCCTCTCGGCCGGCGATGGTACGACGCAGACATGTCCGAGCGGCTGGCCTTCATCAGCCTGGCGCGCCGCGCCGGCCTGTCACTGGCCGAGATTGGCGACCTCCTGAAGACAGGGGATCGGCATGGTCACCCCCGGCGCGTGTCCGACTCGCTGGTCCTGCTGAGGCGAAGGCTCGCGGAACTCGATCGCCAGCGCGACGCGGTGAAGGCCTGCCTGTCGGAACTGGACGGCGGCGCCCCGGACCCTTAGCCCGCCCCGCCGCACTGCATCGCGGACGGGCGGAGACGGGTCTCCAGACACGCCCGAAAGCGCCGGGAAAGGGCGGCGTCCAGGCGGGCGCTACGGCGGAAGTACAGGGAATAGTCGCGCGATTACCGACGCTTGGCGGCGCGGGTCCTGACAGGAGCAAGACGACGCGGGGCGGTGGCGGAGAGGGTGGGATTCGAACCCACGGTGCCCTTCCAGGCACGCCGCATTTCGAGTGCGGTACATTCGACCACTCTGCCACCTCTCCTTAAGACGCCGGGTGTGGGGGTCGGGACCCCCTGAGTGCGAAGGCGCGGAAACTAGCGACGTGGCCGTCCAAGCGCAAGCGGGCGTTTGCGGCTTCAGGGCCGTGGCCGGAGCGCCGCCCGGGTGCGGCGGAACAGGGCGATCATCCGGTCCGTCTCGACATGGCGCACCTCGGCGTCCCACCGCCGGGTCGCGCGGCCCGCGTGCACGAGCGCGCCGTCTCCCACGCCATGCCGGGAAGCCCGGGCAGGTGGTCCTTCCGGCGCTCGGCGAACATCGGCGCGAGCGCGCGGATCTGTCCGGTCACAGGAAGGTCCCTCCGCGGCCCTGGCCGCCGGTGAAGCGGGCGGCGCCGGCGGCCGTCTCACCGGAATTGAGCGTCTCGAACCCCAGGGCGACCTCG
>DAORNX010000022.1:0-13242 GCA_035441225.1 Caulobacter sp. | reverse complement strand
CCTCGCGCAGCGCCTCGTCGCTGTTGGCCGGGTCCTGCTGGTAGGTCTTCTTGTCGGCCGGGCCCAGCGTGCCGAGCTTGCCCGAGCCGATCGCGTCGCGGTACGGGCCGTAGAAGGCCGAGGCGTATTTCGCCGCGTAGGACATGATCATAACATCCTGAAAGCCCTCGGCTTCCAGCGCCTCGCGCAGGATGCCGACGCGGCCGTCCATCATGTCCGACGGGGCGAGGATGTCGCAGCCGGCGCGGGCCTGGACCAGGGCCTGTTCGACCAGCTTCTCGATGGTCGAGTCATTGTCGATCCGGCCATCGACGATCAGGCCGTCGTGGCCATGGTCGGTGAACGGGTCGAGCGCCACGTCGCACATGATGCCGACCTCGGGGGCGGCAGCCTTCATCGCCCGTACGGCCCGGCTGACGACGCCGTCGGGGTCGGCGGCCCGCGAGCCGGCGGCGTCCTTGGTCGATCCGTCGATGTAGGGGAAGACCGCGATCGCCGGGATGCCCAGATCGCGGGCCTCGACGGCCGCCCTGGCGCAGTCGGCGACGGACAGCCGCTCGACGCCGGGCATGGAGGCGACCGGAATGCGGCCCTCGCCCTCGTGCACGACCATCGACCAGATCAGGTCGGCCGGGGTCATCACGCTTTCGCGGACCAGGCGGCGGCTCCAGTCGGCCTGGCGCGGGCGGCGCAGACGCAGGGCGGGATAGGCGGCGAGAGGGGGCAGGCTCATGGGCGGGCGGTCTGACCGATGTGGCGCGACGAGGCAAGTCGGATGAAGCCGATGACCGGAGCCACGATCGTCCAGATCATGCCGAGCAAGGCTGCCCCGACCGCCACGGTCGCCGCCACCACCACCAGCGGCGTGACGCGAAGTCCGCTCAGGTCGACATCGTGACCCCAAAGCACGACATGGCGGACGAGGTCCGCCGGCGGCGCCTGGTGCAGAAAATTCCCCAGCGCGCCGAATGCGGCGACGACGCTTCCGACCACGGCGAGCAGAACGCAGGCCGCCCCGATCCAGAAGATGCGGATCTGGAAGCGGAAATGGCTCGACAGCTGCTCGGTCGCCGCATCGTGAAGCGCGTAGGCGATAACCACCGCCACCAGGGCCGTGACCCCGGCGAAGAACACCGAAACCGCCAGCAGGCCATAGCCCAGCAGGGCCAGGTTGCGTTCGGCCTCGGTGCGGATGGCTCCGGCGGGTCTGGTCACGGGCGGTGTCCTGCGCAGTCGCGGTCGTTGACAGGGTGCGCCGCTGGCGTCAGGTCATCAACCCGCTACAACCGGGGTCGCGAATTGCCCCACAGGAGGCTCAGGGCGCATGGATTTTTCCCTTTCCGACGATCAGCGCGCGATCCAGGAGATGGCCCAGGCCTTCGCGCGGGATGAACTGGCCCCGCATTCGGCGAAATGGGACGAGGACAGCCATTTCCCGATCGACGTGATGCGCGCGGCGGCGGCGCTCGGCTTCGCCGGCATCTATGTCCGGGACGATGTCGGCGGTTCGGGCCTCTCGCGTCTCGACGCTTCGATCATCTTTGAGGCGCTCAGCTACGGCGACGTGTCGACCGCGGCCTACATGACCATCCACAACATGGCCTCGTGGATGATCGACCGGTTCGGCTCCGACGATCTGCGCGGGCGCTACCTGCCGCGACTGACGACCATGGAGCTGATCGCCAGCTATTGCCTGACCGAGCCGGGCTCGGGGTCGGACGCGGCGGCCATGCGCACCACCGCCACGAAGGACGGCGACCACTACGTCCTGAACGGCTCCAAGGCTTTCATCAGCGGCGGCGGGGTGTCTGACGTCTACGTCGTCATGGCCCGCACCGGCGAGCCGGGCGCCAGGGGGGTCTCGGCCTTCGTGGTCGAGAAGGGGACGCCGGGCCTCGGTTTCGGGGCCAACGAGCGCAAGATGGGCTGGAAGTCGCAGCCGACCGCCCAGGTCAACTTCGACGGCGTGCGCGTGCGCGAGTCCAACCGCATCGGCGGGGAAGGCGAGGGCTTCCGCTTCGCCATGATGGGCCTGGACGGCGGGCGGCTGAACATCGCCAGCTGCTCGCTCGGCGGCGCCGCCTTCGCGGTCGATACGGCCAAGGCGTACATGGAAGCCCGTAACCAGTTCGGCCGGCCGCTGAAGGACTTCCAGGCCCTCCAGTTCAAGATCGCCGACATGGCCACCGAACTGGAGGCAGCCCGGCTGATGGTGCGCAACGCCGCCGACGCCCTCGACCGCCGCGACCCGAACGCCACGAAGCTGTGCGCCATGGCCAAGCGTTTCGCCACCGACGCCGGGTTCGAGGTCGCCAACCAGGCGCTGCAGCTGCACGGCGGCTACGGCTACCTGCAGGATTACCCGCTCGAGCGCGTGGTCCGCGACCTGCGCGTCCACCAGATCCTCGAGGGGACCAACGAGATCATGCGCGTGATCATCAGCCGGGAGATGTTCCGCCAGTGACCGACGCCCCCGAAGTCCTCTGCCGCGTCGAGTCCGGCGTGGGCCGGATCACTCTGAACCGGCCCAAGGCCCTGCATGCCCTGACCCTGACCATGTGCGAGGACATGATCGACGCGCTGTCGATCTGGCGGCACGACGAGGTGGTCCAGTGCATCCTGATCGACCACAGCGGCGAGCGCGGCTTCTGCGCCGGCGGCGATATCCGCATGCTGGCCGAGAGCGGGGCGGGCGACGCGCTCGCGGCGCGTAAATTCTTCCACACCGAGTACCGGCTGAACCACCTGCTGTTCACCTATTCCAAGCCGGTTGTGGCGGTGATGGACGGGGTGACGATGGGCGGCGGCGTCGGCCTGGCCATGCCCTCGGCCGTGCGCATCGCCACCGAACGGACGACGTTCGCCATGCCTGAAACCGGCATCGGCCTGTTTCCGGACGTCGGCGGCGGCTGGTTCCTGCCGCGCCTGCCGGGCAGGGCGGGCCTGTGGCTGGCCCTGACCGGCGCGCGCATCAAGGCGGCCGACTGCTGCGCCCTGGGCATCGCCACCCACTACATGCCCTCGGACAGAGTCGAGGCCTTCAAGGCGGCCCTGCTGGCCCATCCGGGCAGCGTCGCGGCGGCCCTGGCCGCGTTCGTCGAGGATCCGGGTCACGCCCGCATCGCCGCGCACCGGGCCGACATCGACCGGCTGTTCGGAGAGGGCGACGTCGAGGCGATCATCGCCAACCTCGAGGTCGAGCCCGGCGACTGGGCGGCCGAGCAGCTGGCGACGCTCCGGACCAAGTCGCCGCAGACCCTCAAGGTCGCCTTCCGCCAGCTTCAGACCGGCGCGGCGCTCGACGACTTCGCGGCCAACATGGCCATGGAATACCGCATCGGCGCGCGGGTCGTGCAGCGGCACGACTTCCTCGAGGGCGTGCGGGCGGTGATCATCGACAAGGACAACGCGCCGAAGTGGAATCCGCCGACCGTCGTGGCCGTGACCGACGCCATGCTCGACGACATCTTCGCGCCACTTTCGCCAGACGAGGAATGGACGCCGCTGACTTGAGGCCTGAACCGGCGTAGGAAAAGGCCGGGTCGGGGGAAAACGCTTGCTGGGGAAAACCGCATCATGAAGACCCATGCCCGTTGGATGGCCCTGGCGGCCGTACTGGCGCTCGGCGCCTGTGAGACCGTTCCGCCGCCTCCGCCGCCGCCGCCCGCCGACGCCCCTGTGGTGCTGCCGGGATTCCTGGCCGTGGCCCTGTCAGATCCGGCCCGGCCCGAGGCCGACCGGGCCCGTGACGCGACCCGCCACCCGGGCGAGGTGCTGCTGTTCGCCGGCCTTCGGCCCGGCATGAAGGTCGTCGACCTGGTCCCTGGCGGCGGCTACTTCACCCGCATCCTGTCGCGCGCCGTTGGGCCCAGCGGCCGGGTCTACGCCTATGTTCCCGACGAACTGACCGCCCTGGCCAAGGGGCGTCCGCCCTCGGTCGCGGCCTTCGTCGGCAAGCCGCCGTACGGCAACAGCCGGATGATCCTGCAGACCCTCCCGGCCTTTGGCGCGCCGGAGAAGGTCGATATGGTCTTCACGGCCCAGAACTACCACGACATGCACCTGGATTTCATGGGCCCGGCCGACCTGTCGGTGGTCAATCGCCGGGTGTTCGCCGCCCTCAAGCCGGGCGGCGTCTACATCGTCATCGACCATTCGGCGAAGCCGGGTTCCGGCCTGCGTGATTCGGAGAGCCTGCACCGCATCGACGCGGCGCTGGTTCGTCGCGAGGTCGAGGCGGCGGGTTTCGTCTTCGATGGCGAGAGCCGGGTGCTGAGCAATCCGCGCGACCCCCTGACCGCGAACGTGTTCGATCCGTCGATTCGCGGCCGGACCGACCAGTTCGTCTATCGTTTCCGCAAGCCCCGGAGCGCCCGCTGATGAAATCGCGCCTCGCCATTCCGCTCGCCGGACTGTTCGCCCTCGTCCTGTCGGCAGCGGCGGTCGCCGGCGACATCCCGGCCAACATCGCCGCCGCCGTGGCCAACCCGGCCCGTCCTGAAGCGCAGCGGGCCGCCGACGCCAGTCGCCATCCCGCCGACCTGCTGGCGTTCGCCGGGGTCAAGCCCGGCGACAGGGTCAGCGACTTCATGATGGGGGGCGGCTACTTCACCCGCATTCTCTCCGGGGCGGTCGGGCCGACGGGCAAGGTCTACGCCTACCAGGCAGCCGAGTTCATCGCCTACAATCCCGACTACGCCAAATGGCAGGACGAGGCGGCGACCTTCGCCCCGAACATCGCGCCGGTGCGGTTTTCGCTCGCCGACCAGGCGTTTCCCGAGCCACTGGACCTGATCCTGACCGCCCAGAACTATCACGACCTGCACCTGGGACGGGCCACGCCAGAGCAGATCGCCGCCATCAACAGCGAGATGTTCGCCGCCTTGAAGCCCGGCGGCGTGTTGCTGCTCATCGACCACGCCGCGGCGGATGGAACGGGCGACTCCCTGTCCAACAAGCTGCACCGGATCGACATCGCCACGGTCAAATCCGAGCTGACGGCCGCCGGCTTCGTGCTGGAGGCGGAAAGCGACCTGCTGCGCAATCCGGCCGATCCGCGGACCGAAAACGTCTTCGCCCCCGCGATCCGGGGCAAGACAGACCAGTTCGTCCTGAAGTTCCGCAAGCCGGCCTAGACCCATGACCCGTATCGCTTTTATCGGCCTCGGCAACATGGGAGCCGGGATGGCCGCAAACCAGGCGAAGGCTGGCCGCGAGGTCCTGGCCTTCGACCTGTCGCAGGCGGCGGTGGACAAGGCGGTGGCCGCCGGTTGCCGGCCCGCCGCCTCGGTCGCCGAGGCCGTCAGGGACGCCGACGCGGTCATCACCATGCTGCCGGCCGGGCCACACGTCCGGTCGGTCTATGGCGAGCAGGTGCTGGCCGACGCCCCGAAGACGGCCCTGTTGATCGACTGTTCGACCATCGACATCGACAGCGCCCGCGCTGTCGGCGAACAGGCGAGGGGGCAGGGCTTCCGCTTCGCCGACGCCCCGGTCAGCGGCGGCATCATGGCCGCCGAGGCCGGCACCCTGGCCTTCATGGTTGGCTGCGAGTCGGCCGACTACGCCGCCTTCGAGGGAATCCTCCAGCCGATGGCCCGGGTGGTGTTCCACGCCGGCGGATCCGGCTCGGGCCAGGCGGCCAAGATCTGCAACAACATGTTGCTGGGCATCTCGATGATCGGTGTCTGCGAGGCCTTCGCCCTGGCCGAGAAGCTCGGTCTCGACCCGGAGCGGTTCTTCGAGATCGGCTCCAAGTCGTCTGGCCAGTGCTGGTCCCTGACCACCTACTGTCCCTGGCCGGGCCCTGTGGAAACGGCGCCGTCGAATCGTGGCTACGAGGGCGGCTTTCTCAGCGCCCTGATGCTCAAGGATCTGAAGCTGGCCCAGGAGGCGGCCGCCCGTGCCGGGGCCTCGACGCCGATGGGAGCCCAGGCCGAGGCGCTCTATGCCCTGTTCGACGGTCTGGGCCACGGTCAGAAGGACTTCTCGGCCATGCTGCAGCTGTTCCGCGGGCGACTCGACGAATTGACCGCCTGACGTCCGGCTTTGCGCTGGATCAATTCTCCGCGGCCGGCGACCGGCCATGTTGCTGCCTAGGACGTGAGGACCGTTCGCGCCGGAACTGCGACGTTTCACGTAATAGGTTGCCAGATGAAACTCCCGTAAGTGGACACGGGAGTCCGACGGTGCGAATAAGCCCGCGGAACAGAGAACAAGGAGCCGGCCGGGCGGGGCGACCGTCATGGGGGGCCGGGCGTCGTCGATGGACTACAAGGCCGCTTTCCGCAACGCCGTCGAGCAGGTGCGCGACGAGGGCCGCTATCGGGTCTTCGCCGATCTCAAGCGCCACAGCGGCGATTTCCCGCGCGCCACCTGGACCCGCGATGACGGATCCGAGCGCGAGATCGTTGTCTGGTGCTCGAACGACTATCTTGGCCAGGGCCAGAACCCGGTCGTGGCCGACGCCATGCACGCGGCCATCGACGCCAACGGCACGGGCTCGGGCGGCACGCGCAACATTTCCGGCACGACTCACTTCCATGTCGAACTCGAACGGGAACTGGCCGACCTGCACGGCAAGGAATCGGCGCTGCTGTTCACCTCGGGCTACGTCTCCAACGAGGCGACGCTGTCGACGCTGTACAAGATCCTGCCCGGCCTGATCATCTTCTCCGACGAACTGAACCATGCCTCGATGATCAGCGGCATCCGCAGCGGCGGCGGCCACCGGCGCATCTTCCGCCACAACGACCTGGCTCATCTCGAGCAACTGCTCGCCGAGGCCGATCCCGAAGCGCCCAAGCTGGTGGCGTTCGAGAGCGTCTATTCAATGGACGGCGACATCTCCGACATCCGCGGCACGGTCGCGCTGGCGAAGAAGTACGGCGCCATGACCTATATCGACGAGGTCCATGCCGTTGGCCTCTACGGCCAGCGCGGCGGCGGCGTTTCCGAGCGCGACGCCATCGCCTCGGAGATCGACATCATCGAGGCGACGCTCGGCAAGGCCATCGGCGTGATGGGCGGCTACATCGCCGCCGACGCGGTGATCGTCGACGCCATCCGTTCCTACGCCTCGGGCTTCATCTTCACCACCTCGCTGCCGCCGGCCCTGACCGCCGGCGCTCTGGCGTCCGTTCGCTGGCTCAAGGAACACAACGAGGTCCGCGATCAGCATCAGGAACGCGCCGCCACGCTCAAGGCGATGATGAAGGCCGCGGGTCTGCCGGTGATGGAAAGCTCGGTCAGCCACATCGTGCCGGTGATGGTCGGCGACGCGGTCCACTGCAAGATGGTCTCGGACATGCTGCTCGAGGACCACGGCATCTATGTCCAGCCGATCAACTTCCCCACCGTGCCGCGGGGCACCGAGCGGCTGCGGTTCACGCCCACGCCATTCCACACCGACGCCATGATGCGCGACCTGGTTTCGGCGCTGGAAAAACTGTGGGCCCGCTGTAATATCGCCCGCGTCGGCGGATACGCCGCCTAGGAGCCTAAGACCGCCGCCGCACGCCCGTTCCCAACCCGATTCGTTTGGCGAAATCAGACCGCCGCTCGGCATAGGCCGGCGCGACCATCGGGTATTCGGGCGGCAGGCTCCACTTGCGGCGATACTCCTCCGGACTCAGGCCGAAACGCGAGCGCAGGTAGCGCTTCAGCATCTTCAGCCGCGCGCCGTCCTCCAGGCAGACGATGTAATCGTGCTGAACCGATCGGGAGACCGGCACGGCCGGCTTCTGTCGTTCACGCGGCGCCGGCGCGGGCGCGCCATTCAGCCCGCTCAGGGAGGCGTGAACCGTGCGGATCAGGTCGGGCAGGGCCGCCGCCCCCACCACATTGCGCCCGACATAGGCCGCCACGATCTCCGTCGAGCAGGCCAGGATGTCCGCATCGGAGGCAGGATTTTCCGGGGTCTGGTCGCTCATGGCGGATACTCCTCACGCGGCGATGCGTCATCACACCCGTCCGGTCGGCCAGGACCGGCGGGGTCAACGAGCAACGCGTCCGCCTTCGCCGGGTTCCGATTGAACATGCCGACACGATCGCTAAAGAGGGCGCGCCAGCCAGCGCGCCGCAGCCAGGGGTAAGACCATGAACGCCTCCACACCCATCCGCCCCGCCTTCTTCGGCGCCGATCTCGCCACCGCCGATCCGGCGATCGCCGAGGCCATCGCCCATGAACTGAAGCGCCAGCAGAACCAGATCGAGCTGATCGCCTCGGAGAATATCGTCTCCCGGGCGGTGCTCGAGGCCCAGGGCTCGATCCTGACCAACAAGTACGCCGAGGGGTATCCGGGCAAGCGCTACTACGGCGGCTGCGAATACATCGACGTCCTCGAGACCCTGGCCATCGACCGGGCCAAGGCCCTGTTCGGCGCCGGCTTCGCCAACGTCCAGCCGCACTCCGGGGCGCAGGCCAACCAGGCGGTGTTCATGGCCCTGCTGCAGCCGGGCGACACCTTCATGGGCATGGACCTCGCCGCCGGCGGCCACCTGACCCATGGCAGCCCGGCCAACCAGTCGGGCAAGTGGTTCAAGCCGGTCGCCTACACGGTGCGCCAGGACACCCAGTACATCGACTACGACAACGTCGCCGAGGTGGCCCAGCGGGAGAAGCCGAAGCTGATCATCGCCGGCGGTTCGGCCTATGGCCGCGCCATCGACTTCAAGCGCTTCCGCGAGATCGCCGACAGCATCGGCGCGTACCTGATGGTCGACATGGCCCACTATGCTGGCCTCGTCGCCGGCGGCGCCTATCCCAATCCGGTGACGCACGCCCATGTGGTGACCACCACCACCCACAAGACCCTGCGAGGACCGCGCGGCGGCCTGGTGCTGACCAATGACGAGGCGATCGCCAAAAAGATCAATTCGGCGGTGTTCCCCGGCCTTCAGGGCGGCCCACTGGAGCATGTCATCGCCGCCAAGGCGGTGGCCTTCGCCGAGGCCCTTCGGCCGGAGTTCAAGGCCTACGCAGCCCAGGTGGTGACCAACGCCAAGGCCCTGGCGGAGACCCTGGTCGAGGCCGGGCTGGCGATCGTCTCGGGCGGCACCGACAGCCACGTGATGCTGGTCGACCTGCGGCCCAAGGGCGTGACTGGCCGCGACGCCGAGGCCTCGCTCGAGCGGGCGCACATGACCTGCAACAAGAACGGCATCCCGTTCGACACGGCGTCCTTCACCGTCACGTCCGGCGTGCGGCTGGGCACGCCGGCGGGGACGACCCGCGGCTTTGGCGAAGCCGAGTTCCGCCAGGTCGGGCGCTGGATCGGCGAGGTGGTCGATGGCCTTGCCGCCAACGGCGCCGACGGCAACGCGGCGGTGGAAGCACGGGTCCGGGAGCAGGTCATGGCGTTGACGGCGCGCTTCCCTATCTACAACTAATAGGGACGGCCGCCGGGAGGGGCCCAACATGCGCTGCCCGTTCTGCGGTCATATGGAAAGCCAGGTGAAGGACAGCCGCCCGTCGGAAGACGGCGCGGCCATCCGCCGGCGTCGGCTGTGCCCCGAGTGCGGCGGCCGCTTCACCACCTTCGAGCGGGTCCAGCTGCGGGAGCTGACCATCGTCAAGCGCTCGGGCCGGCGCGCGCCGTTTGATCGCGAGAAGCTGGTCCGCTCGATCTCGATCGCCACCCGCAAGCGGCCGATCGACCCCGAGCGGCTCGACCGGCTGGTCAATGGCATCGTGCGTCAGCTGGAAAGCATGGGCGAGACCGAGCTGGCCAGTCATGTGGTCGGCGAGATGGTCATGAAGGCGCTCAAGGCGCTCGATGACGTGGCCTATGTCCGCTACGCCTCGGTCTATCGGGACTTCCGCCACACCGACGACTTCGCCCAGTTCCTCAGCGCCGAAGGTCTGGCCGAAGACGCGGAGGACTGAGTTTGAGCGTCACGCTCAAGCTGGCCACCTCGCTCGACGGTCGCATCGCCACCGCCTCGGGGGAGAGCCGCTGGATCACCGGCCCCCAGGCGCGCGAGGAGGTCCACCGGCTGCGCGCGCTGCATCAGGCGGTCCTCGTCGGAATTGAAACGGCCATCGCCGACGATCCGGAACTGACTGTCCGGCTTCCGGGCTATGTCGGCGTCCAGCCGTTGCGGGTCGTGCTCGACAGCCGCCAGCGCCTGCCGCAGGCCTCGAAGCTGGTCCGGGAGGCCTTGCGGTTGCCGACCATCGTGCTCACGGTCGAGAATCCAAACAACCGTTTGACTGACGCGGGGGTCACCGTGCTTCAGGTGGCCCAGACTGAGGGGCGTCCGGATCCGAAGGCCGTCCTGCAAGCGTTGCAGGCGGACTTCGACCGGCGCCTGGCGGAACGGTTCGGAGACCGGGCGGTCGGGAGCATGGCCATGAACGTGATGATCGAGGGCGGCGGGCAGGTGGCGGCCAGCTTCCTCAGCGCCGGTCTGGTCGACCGGATCGAATGGTTCCGGGCGCCGATCATCCTCGGCGACGAGGGCCGGCCGGCCATCGGGGCCTTCGTGCTCAAGGACCTCGCCGCCGCTCCGCGCTTCCGCCGCCTTTCGGTCGAGACCGTCGGCGACGATCTGTGGGAACGGTACGAGAGGGCCTGATGTTCACCGGAATTGTCACCGACGTCGGCCGGGTGCGCAGCGTGCGCGAGACCAACCGCGACCGCCGCTACGAAATCGAGACGGCCTACGACTTGTCGACGGTCAATCTCGGCGCGTCGATCTCCCACGCCGGCTGCTGCCTGACGGTGGTGGAGAAGGGCGACAACTGGTTCGCCGTCGAGGTCTCGGCCGAAACCCTGTCGAAAACCACGCTCGGGGCCTGGGGCGAGGACGCGCCGGTCAATCTCGAGCGCGCCGCCAGGCTCGGCGACGAAATGGGCGGCCACATCGTCTCGGGCCATGTCGACGGCGTCGGCGAGGTGCTTTCGGTCGAGGCGGAGGGCGGCTCACACCGCGTCCGCATCCGGGCGCCCCGGCCGCTGCACCGGCTGATCGCCCCCAAGGGCTCGATCGCCGTGGAGGGCGTCAGCCTGACCGTCAATGCGGTCGAGGACGATGTTTTCGGCCTCAACATCATCCCCCATACCTGGGACGTGACCACCCTCGGCCGCCTCAGGCCCGGTTCGCGGGTCAATCTCGAGATCGACATGCTGGCGCGTTACCTCGCCCGGTGGCAGGAGACAGCCGATGAGTGACGACAGCCCCATCTCCCCCATCGAGGACATCATCGAGGACGCCCGCAACGGGCGGCCCTACATCCTGGTGGACGCCGAGGACCGCGAGAACGAGGGCGACGTGATCATTCCCGCCCAGTTCGCCACGCCGGACCAGATCAACTTCATGGCCCGCCACGCGCGGGGCCTGATCTGCCTGTCGATCACCGCGGAGCGCGCCCGACAGCTGCGGCTGCCGCCGATGGCGGCCGAGAACCGCGAGAGCATGACCACCGCCTTCACCGTCTCGATCGAGGCCAGGGAGGGGGTCACCACCGGCATTTCGGCCCATGACCGCAGCCACACGGTGGCCGTGGCCATCGATCCGACCAAGGGACCGGACGACATCGTTTCCCCCGGCCACGTCTTTCCGCTGGTCGCCCGTGACGGCGGCGTGCTGGTCCGCGCCGGCCACACCGAGGCGGCGATCGACATCTCGCGGCTGGCCGGCCTCAACCCCGCCGGCGTGATCTGCGAGATCATGAAGGACGACGGCACCATGGCCCGCCTGCCGGATCTGGTGTCGTTCGCCCAGCTGCACGGCCTGAAGATCGGCACCATCGCCGACCTGATCGCCTACCGCCGCCGCACCGAGCGGCAGGTCGAGCGGGTGCTGGAGACGCCGTTCACCAGCATCCACGGCGGCGACTTCCGCATGATCGTCTACCGCAACACCATCGACCGCTGCGAACATGTGGCGCTGGTGAAGGGGCGGATCGAGGCTGACCGGCCCACGCTCGTGCGGATGCACCAGGTCGACATGGCGGCCGACATGCTCGGCTTCGTCGGCGCCCGGCGCGACTATGTGCCGGCCGCGCTGCGGGCGATCGGCGAGCACGACGGCGCGGGCGTGGCGGTGTTCATTCGCGATCCGAACCCGGCCTGGCTTTCCGAACGCTACGGCGGGGAGTATGCGGCAGGGAGCCAGTACAGGAGCAATGCGATCCGCGACTACGGCGTGGGGGCGCAGATCCTGCTGGACCTGGGCGTGCGGGAGATGATCCTGCTCACGTCCAGTCCGTTCAAACCCGCCGCCCTGGAAGGCTACGGGCTCAGGATCGTCGGGCGTCAGCCCATCGAGACGCCCAAGGAGTGACGCATGCCCGCTGACAAGGTCCGCATCCTGATCGTGGAGGGCCGCTTCTATTCCGAGCTGTCCGACGAGCTCCTGCGGGGCGCCGCCGACGCCATCACGGCGGTCGGCGCGACTTATGACGTGATCACGGTCCCGGGCGCCCTTGAGATCCCCGCGGTCATCGCCATCGCCGAGGAAGCCGGCCGCGGTCCGGCGGGAACCCCCTATGACGGCTACGTCGCGCTCGGCTGCGTGATTCGGGGGGAGACCTATCACTTCGAGATCGTCTCCAATGAAAGCTCGCGCGGGCTGATGGACCTCGCGGTGCGGCGCGGCCTGGCGATCGGCAACGGCATCCTGACGGTCGAGGACGAGGCCCAGGCCTGGGCCCGCGCGCGGGTCTCGGAGGGCGACAAGGGCGGCGGCGCGGCGCGCGCCTGCCTCGAGGTGTTGAGCATCAAGAGCCGGCTGGAGCCGTCGCGATGACCGGCGAGAGCAAGCCCGCGTCGCTGCGCGAAGCCTATGACCGGCTCGTCGCCGCGACCGACGACAAGGTGGCCCCGCTGAGCGCCAAGGCGCGGCGGGCCCGCACCGTGGCGCGCCTGGCCGCGGTCCAGGCGCTGTACCAGATGGAGCTGGCCGGCGCCGGCGTCGATGCGGTGGTGCGGGAATTCACCGACCACCGGTTCGATGGCGATCTCGACGGCGAAACCCTGGCCGAGGCCGACGAGACCTTCTTTTCGGAGTTGGTGCACGGCGTGGTCCGGGAGCAGGGCGCGATCGACGGGGCGATCGCCCATCGCCTGGCCAGCGGCTGGCGGCTGGAGCGGGTCGACGCGACGCTGCGGGCCATCCTGCGGGCCGGCGGCTGGGAGCTGATGCACCGGCCGGACGTGCCGGTCGAGGTGGCCATCGACGAATATGTCGAGATCGCCAAGTCCTTCTTCGAAGGCCCCGAGCCGGGGTTCGTCAACG
>DAORNX010000021.1:0-13454 GCA_035441225.1 Caulobacter sp. | reverse complement strand
GTTTCGAGGCCGACTGCGCCGCCTCGCCGCTGGGCGACGGGGCCGTGCTGCTGACCCTGCATGTGCGCGGCGCCCTGGGAGCCGAACGGACCAGCGATCCCGCCGGCCTGCGGTCCGTTGTCGGCCTCGGGCGCATGCTGGCGCACGAGATCAAGAACCCGCTGGCCGGCATCCGCGGGGCTGCCCAGCTGCTCAAGACCGGCGCCGCGGCCGAGGACCAGCCCCTGGCCCAGCTGATCGTCGACGAAACCGAGCGCATCCGCCGCCTGGTCGACCGCATGGAGGCCTTTTCCGATGATGCGCCGCCCGACCGCGCGGCCGTCAACATCCACAGCGTGCTGGACCGGGTGAGGGCGCTGGTGGCCAACGGCGTGGCCGAGGACCTGACTCTCAGGGAGCGCTACGACCCCTCGTTGCCGCCGACATGGGGCGACGAGGACCTGCTGATCCAGATCTTCCTCAACCTGGTCAAGAACGCCGCCGAAGCCGCCCACATGCGCGACGACGGCGGGGGCGAGATCACCATCTCGACCGCCTGGCGGCCCGGCATACGGGTGCGGGGTCCCGATGGCCGGGTCCAGACCGGCGCGCCGCTCGAGGTGCGCATCCAGGACAATGGCCCCGGCGTGCCGCCGCACATGCGCGACCACCTGTTCCAGCCGTTCGTGACCTCCAAGAGCTTCGGGGCCGGCCTCGGCCTGGCCCTCGTCGCCAAGCTCGTCGCCGGGCACGGCGGCCTCATCGATTTCGAGTCCGAGCCGGGCAGGACGGTCTTCCGTGTCCTGTTGCCGGTGGCTCCCACCGGGACCCCCTGAATGAACCCCGCCAGCAAGAAGATCCTCATCGCGGATGACGACAGCTCGGTGCGCCTTGTGCTGAGCCAGGCCTTCACCCGGCTGGGCTACCAGGTGCGCGCCACCGGCAACGCGGCGACCCTGCTGAAATGGGTGCAGGAAGGGGAGGGCGACCTGATCCTCACCGACGTGATGATGCCCGACGAGAACGTGTTCAACGTCCTGCCGAAGATCCGCAAGGAACGGCCAAGGCTGCCGATCATCGTCATGAGCGCGCAGAACACCCTGCTGACGGCGGTCAACGCCGCCGACGCCGGGGCCTTCGAATACCTGTCCAAGCCGTTTGACCTCGACGACGTCACCGCCGCCGCCCGCCGCGCCCTGTCGCGGCCGACCGACGGCGAGGCGGCCAAGGCCCAGGCCCGCGCGATGAAGGACGAGCGGCTGCCGCTGATCGGCCGCTCGGCCCCGATGCAGGAGGTCTATCGCACCGTCGCCCGCCTCGTCGGCGCGGACCTGAAGGTGCTGATCCTCGGCGAATCCGGCACGGGCAAGGAGCTGGTCGCCCGGGCGCTCCACGACCTGGGTCGCCGGCGCGACGGGAAGTTCGTGGTCATCAACCTGGCCGCGGTGCCGCGCGAACGCGTCGAGACCGAGCTGTTCGGCCGCGGCGAGGGGGATCTGGGCAAGCTGGTCGAGGCAGACGGCGGCACCCTGTTCCTCGACGAGATCGGCGACATGCCGCTGGACGCCCAGAGCCGCCTGCTGCGGGTCATCGACGGCGCCGAGCCGGCCCTGAATCCGCGCACCGGCCGGGCGCCCAATGTGCGGATCATCGCCGCGACCAACCGCGACCTGCGCGGCCTGATCCAGCAGGGTCTGTTCCGCGAGGATCTGTTCTTCCGCCTCAACGAGGCCCCGGTGCGGCTGCCGCCGCTGCGCGACCGGGTCGAGGACATTCCGGACCTTGCCCGCTCGTTCCTGCTGCGCGCCGCCCGGGAGGGGCTGCCATCGAAGACCATCGACCAGTCGGCCCTCGAGCGGATGAAGACCCACGACTGGCCGGGCAACGTGCGCGAGCTGGAGAACCTCGTCCGTCGCGTCTGCGCCCTGTACGGCGAGGACCAGATCACCGCCCGGATCATCGAGCGGGAACTGCAGGATCCGACGCCGGCGGTCGGCGAGAACGGACCATTGACCTTGTCGCAGCTGATCGAACGTCATCTGGCGAGCCACTTCGCCGACCAGCCCGACGGGTTGCCGGCGGCAGGCCTCTACGACCGGGTGCTCGAGGATGTCGAACGGCCCCTGATCCAGCTGACCCTGGCGGCCACGCGAGGCAATCAGGTGCGGGCCGCGGAGATCCTCGGCCTGAACCGCAACACCCTGCGCAAGAAGATCCAGGACCTCGGCGTCGACCTGACCCGGGGAAAGCGCTGAGCCCGGCCCCGCTGTCACGCCCCCGCCACAATACTGTTGCAGGAAGGGCGCAGTTGGTTCTAGGCTAGGGCGATGAGTTTGTCCGCGACAGACCCCGCCGAGACCGGCGAGGGGGCGATCCCCGCCTGGCGGACCGCCCTTGAGTCCCGCTACGTGGTGGGCGGCGGCTACGCCGTGGCGGCGCTGCTCACCATCACCGGGGCGCTGCTGGTCTCGAGCCCCCCGGCGGCTGGCCCGATCGGGCCGGCGGTCAAGATCATGCTGGTGGTGCTGGGGCTCAACCTGGTTCTGATCCTTGGCCTGGCCCTGCTGGTCGGGATGCGGGTCGCCCGGCTGCTGCGGGACCGGAACGTCGACGCCGGAGCCCGGTTGCACCTGCGCTTCATGGGCCTGTTCGGCCTCGCGGCCGTGGCGCCGGCGATCATCGTGGCGATCTTCTTCGGTGGCTTCGTCCTGACCGGCGTCGAAACCTGGTTCGGCGACAAGATCAGCACACTGGTCGAAAACTCGGCGGACACCGCCCGATCGGTGGTCGCCGAGCAACAGCTGATCCTGCGCGACAACATGACCCTCGTGGCGGTCGACCTCAACGACGCCTCCCGGGCCCTGGAGACCGCGCCGGTCGCCTATGGACACTATCTGGCGCAGATCTCGTCCAACACCTTCGCCGCCGTCTATGTGCTCGACCACGACGGCCGCATCCTGGCCCGGGCCGAGAAGCCCAACGGACCGGCCTTCGTCGCCCCGCCGCCGGCCAGCTTCAAGGCCGCCGACGAGGGCATCATCACCGCCGAGACCTTCGAGGCGCAGAACGTCATCCGCGGCCTCTACCGGCTCAAGGCCTATCCGGACGCCTACCTCTATGTGGCCCGGCCGGTCGGCACGGGCATCATCAGCCAGCTGCGCGACGCCGAAGCGGCCCTGGTCGCCCTGCGCGAGGCGGCGAACAACCGCGACCGGATCAAGGGCGCCTTCCTGCTGACCTACATCGAGACCGCCCTGCTGGTGCTGGTCGGGGCGGCCTGGCTGGCCATCGCCGCGGCCAATTCGATCGCCGCGCCGGTGGCCCGGCTTGTGCAGGCCGCCGGGCGGGTGGCCGCCGGCGATCTCAACGCCAGGGTCGACACCAATGACCAGCCTGAAGAGATGGCCGTATTATCACGAGCATTCAACAGTATGACGCATGATCTTCAGGTCCAGCAGGTGGCCCTGAGAACAGCCAGTCTCGATGCGGAATCGCGCCGCCAGTTCATCGAGACCGTGCTGCTGGGCGTCAGCGCCGGTGTCATCGGTCTGGACCAGGCCGGCCATCTGTCGGCCGCCAACCACCAGGCGGCCGTGCTGCTGGGCGTCGATCCCGAGGCCATGGCGGGTCAGGCCCTGTCGCTGATCGCGCCCGAACTCGCGCCCGTGGCCCGACGCGCCATCGAGATCGGCGGCGAGGCCGAGGAGGAGGTCGACATCGTCCGCGGCGCCGAGACCCGCCGCCTGCGGGTGAGGGCCAGCGGCGCGGCCGACGGCATCGTGCTGACCTTCGACGACATCACCCGCCTGATCACCGCCCAGCGCAACGCGGCCTGGAAGGACGTCGCCCGGCGCATCGCCCACGAGATCAAGAATCCGCTGACGCCGATCCAGCTGTCGGCCGAACGGATCAAGCGGAAGTACCGCAAGGAAATCACCTCCGACGTCGAGACCTTCGACCGCTGTACGGAGACCATCATCCGCCAGGTCGGCGACATCGGCCGGATGGTCGACGAGTTCTCCGCCTTCGCCCGCATGCCGGCGCCGCGCTTCTCGTCCCATGATCCGGCCGAACTGCTGCGCCAGGCCGTGTTCGCCCAGCGCGTGGCCAGTCCGGAACTGACCGTCGACATGGCCGAACCGCCGGCCGGGCTCAGTCTGGTCTGCGACGACAGGATGGTCGGCCAGGCCCTGGCCAACATCCTCAAGAACGCCGCCGAGGCGGTGTCGGCGCGCGGCCTGCCGACCGGCGAGGGACGGATCGCGGCGGCGCTGGTGGCGGACGGGGACGGCCTGTCGTTCCGGATCGAGGACAACGGCGTCGGCCTGCCGGTGCGCGACCGCGACCGCCTGACCGAACCCTATGTCACAACACGCGAGAAGGGCACCGGCCTTGGTCTGGCCATCGTCAAGCGCATTCTCGAGGATCACGGGGGGGAGCTGGCGTTGGCGGACGCCACGACCCTGACCGGAGCCCGGGTGACCCTGAATTTCCCGAACGCGCGCACGACGGCCGCGCCCGCAAACAAGGAGGCGGCCCATGGCGGCTGACGTTCTGGTCGTCGATGACGAAGCGGATATCCGCGAACTCGTCTCCGGCATTCTCACCGATGAAGGCTACGCCGTGCGAACGGCGGCCGATTCCGAACAGGCCCTGCTGGCCATCCGGGCGCGCAAGCCGACGCTGGTCGTGCTCGACATCTGGATGCAGGGCGGGGGAATGGACGGGCTCGAGCTCCTCGACCTGGTCAAGGCGCTCGACGCCGACCTGCCGGTCATCATGATCAGCGGCCACGGCAACATCGAGACCGCGGTCAGCGCCATCAAGCGCGGCGCCTACGAGTTCCTCGAGAAGCCGTTCAAGTCCGACCGGCTGTTGCTGATGGTCGAACGAGCCATCGAGTCGGCCAGCCTGCGGCGCGAGAATCGCCGTCTGCGCACTCAGGCCCTGACGCCCGATGGTCTGATCGGCCGCTCGCTGGCGGCCCAGCAGCTGCGGCAGATGATCGCCAAGGTCGCCCCCGCCAACAGCCGCGTGCTGATCGCCGGCCCGGCCGGATCCGGCAAGGAGCTGGTGGCCCGGATGATCCACGCCGCCAGCCCGCGGGCAAAGGGCGAGTTCGTCGCCATCAGCGCCGCCGGCATGGCCCCCGAACGGATGGACCTGGAGCTTTTCGGCGAGGAAGGCGAGGGCAGCAAGCCGGGCAAGATCGGCGTGTTCGAACGCGCCCATGGCGGCACCCTCTATCTCGACGAGGTGGCCGACATGCCGCGCGAGACCCAGAGCCGCATCCTGCGGGTGCTGGTCGAGCAGCGGTTCCGCCGCGTGGGCGGGGACGCCGACGTGCAGGTCGACGTACGGGTGATCTCGTCCAGTTCGCGCGACCTGCGCGAGGAGATCTCGGCCGGCCGCTTCCGCGAGGATCTGTTCCACCGCCTCAACGTGGTGCCCGTCCGGGTGCCGGGCCTGGCCGAGCGGCGCGACGACGTGCCGGAGATGATCAACTACTTCATCGAGCGGATCGCCGAAGCCACCGGCTTACCGCGCCGCCGGCTGGCGGAGGACGCCATCGCCACGCTGCAGGTGCACGACTGGCCGGGCAACGTGCGCCAGCTGCGCAACAACGTCGAGCGGATGATGATCCTCGCCGCGGGCGATCCCAACGAGCCGATCACCGCCGACATGCTGCCGTCCGAGACGCCGAGCGCCACCCACAGTGGGGCCATCGGCACCGAGCGGATCATCGCCCTGCCGCTGCGCGAGGCCCGCGAACTGTTCGAGCGCGAGTATCTCAACGCCCAGATCCTGAGGTTCGGCGGCAATATCTCGCGGACGGCCGCCTTCATCGGCATGGAGCGGTCAGCCCTGCACCGCAAGCTGAAGTCGCTGGGGCTGGCGGGCGCGCGCGGTGTCGAGGAGGCGGAGGACTGATGTCGCGTTGGGCTTATGTGAACGGCCGCTTCGTGCGCCACGGCGAGGCGGCGGTGCATATCGAGGACCGTGGCTACCAGCTGGCCGACGGCATCTACGAGGTCTGGGCGGTGATGGGCGGCCGGCTGGTCGACTCCGACGGCCATTTCGAGCGGCTCGACCGCAGCCTGGGGGAGATGGGCATCCGGCCGCCGATGAGCCGCAAGGCCCTCGAACTGGTGCTGCGCGAGGCGCTGAGGCGCAATCGCGTCCGGCACGGCCTGCTGTATCTGCAGGTGACCCGGGGCGTCGCGCGGCGCGACCACGCCTTCCCGATCCCGGCCCCTGAACCGGCGATCGTGATCACCGCCAGGTCGATCGACCCGATCGCGGCGGAGGTTCGCGCGGCCCGCGGCGTGTCGGTGATCACGACGCCGGAGAACCGCTGGGGGCGCTGCGACATCAAGACCATCGGCCTGTTGCCCAACGCCATGGCCAAGACCGCCGCTCGCGACCGCGGCGCCGCGGAGGCCTGGTTCGTCGACGCCGACGGCCTGGTCACCGAGGGCGCCTCGTCGAACGCCTGGATTGTCGATGCCCAGGGCGTGCTGCGCACCCGCGACACGACCGCCAATATCCTGCGCGGCGTCACCCGCAAGGCGGTGCTCGGCCTGCTGGGCGAGGCGAACATCCGCCTCGACGAGCGCGCCTTCACCCCCGAGGAGGCCCGCAACGCCCGCGAGGCCTTCATCACCGGCGCCGGCGCCCTGATCCTGCCGGTGGTGGCGATCGACGGCGCCCCGATCGGAACCGGCAAGCCGGGGCCGGTGGCGCAACGGTTGCGGGCGCTCTATATCCAGAACGCCCAAGCTTCGAACAGTTGAGCGTCGACGGCCTCAGCGGAGGTTGCGGCGGTCGTCCGGCGACGCCTAGGCTGACTTTGCGTGTGTGGACGGCCTTCTGCCGTCCGACCAACAAGAGGGGAATCCCCGTGACGGACAAGAAACAGAACCTGCAGGACACCTTCCTTAACAGCGTCCGCAAGTCCAAGACGCCCCTGACCATCTTCCTGGTGAACGGCGTCAAGCTTCAGGGCGTTGTCAGCTGGTTCGACAATTTCTGCGTGTTGCTGCGTCGCGACGGCCAGTCGCAGCTGGTCTACAAGCACGCCATCTCCACCATCATGCCCGCCCAGCCGGTCCAGCTGTACGAGCCTTCAGAACAAGACGATTGACCCAGCTCATCGATCACGAAGATCCCGTCGAAAAGGCGCTGGTTCTTCATCCGGTCCGGCCCAGCCAGGCGAACTCCCGCGATCCCCAGGCCCGGCTTGAGGAGGCCACGGGGCTTGCGCTGGCCCTCGACCTCGATGTCGTCGAGTCGCGCATCGTGCCGCTGCGCGAGCGGACCCCGGCGACGCTGTTCGGCAAGGGTAAGGTCGAGGAGCTTCGACTGCTGTGCGAGGTCGAGGAGATCGACGTCGTGGTGGTCGACGACGCCCTCTCGCCGGTGCAGCAGCGCAATCTGGAAAAGGCCTGGCAGGTCAAGGTCGTCGACCGCAGCGGCGTGATCCTGGAGATCTTCGGTCGGCGGGCCAGGACCCGCGAAGGCGTGTTGCAGGTCGAGCTGGCGCGGCTCGAATACGAGCGTTCGCGCCTGGTCCGGACCTGGACCCACCTGGAACGCCAGCGCGGCGGCACCGGGTCGACCGGCGGCCCGGGCGAAACCCAGATCGAGCTCGACCGGCGGCAGATCGCCGACCGCATCATCAAGATGAAGAAGGAACTGGTCGAGGTGCGCCGCACGCGCGCCCTGCACCGGACCCAGCGCAAGAAGGCACCGTACCCGACCATCGCCCTGGTCGGCTACACCAACGCCGGCAAGTCGACGCTGTTCAACCGGATCACCGCCGGCGGCGTGCTGGCCAAGGACATGCTGTTCGCCACGCTCGATCCGACCCTGCGCAATGTGAAGCTGCCCGGCGGCCGCCCGGCCATCCTGTCGGACACGGTGGGTTTCATCTCGGACCTGCCGCACGAGCTGATCGAGTCGTTCCGCGCCACGCTGGAGGAGGTGCAGGAAGCCGACGTGATCCTGCACGTCCGCGACATCGCCGGTCCCGACACCCAGGCCCAGAAGCGCGATGTCGAGACCGTGCTGACCGAGCTCGGCGTGACGCCGGAGTCGGGCCGCAAGCTGATCGAGGTGTGGAACAAGGCCGATCTTCTGTCGCCCGAGGCCCGGGACGAAGCCGAGGGCGCGGCGCGGCGCAGCGGCGCCCTGCTGGTCTCGTCGATCACGGGCGAGGGCTGCGAGGCCCTGCTCAACCGGCTGGCCAGCCTGGTCGACGAGACGCCGGAGATCGACGTCCAGCTGTCGTCGAATGCGGGCGAGGCGCTGGCCTGGCTCTATCGCCACGGCCGCGTGGTCGGCCGTCACGAGGGCGGGGAAGGCGACCTGCAGCTGCGCGTCCGCCTCGACGGCCAGGCGCTTGGGCGGTTCGAGCGGCTGTTCCCCGACGCGAAGGTCTCCGAAGCGGAAGGGTAGCCACCCCGACCGCCCTCGTCGGACTTGTTCCGACGATGACGAAGGAGGAGAGCGGGGAGGGCGCGCCTCAGCCCCGCTCCGCCGCCTTGGCCTCGTCCCACAGGGCGTCCATCTCGGCCAGGTCGGACATCTCCGGCGTCTTGCCGCGCGCGGCCAGGGCCTCCTCGATGTAGCCGAAGCGGCGGACGAACTTGGCGTTGGTGGAGCGCAGCGCGTCCTCGGGCTCGATGTCGAGCGTCCGGGCCAGGTTGGCGATGACGAACAGCACGTCGCCGAGCTCGCCGCGCAGCCGGTCAATATCGCCGCCGGCCACCTCGGCTTTCAGTTCGGCGACCTCCTCATCGAGCTTGTCGAGCACCTCCTTGACGCTGGGCCAGACGAAGCCGACCCGGGCCGCGCGCTTCGACAGCTTCACCGCCCGGGTCAGGGCGGGCAGGCCGACCGGGACGTCGTCAAGGATGCCATGGCGCGCCTTGCCGGCCCGCTCCTGCTGCTTGAGCACCTCCCAGGCCGCGGTCTGCTCGCCGGCCGTGCGGCTCGCATCGCCGAACACGTGCGGGTGACGGCGGATCATCTTGTCGCTGATGGCGGCGGCCACGTCGGCGAAGTCGAACGCGCCCTGTTCATTCGCCATGCGGGCATGGAAGACGACCTGGAACAGCAGGTCGCCCAGCTCCTCCCTGAGGTCCTTCAGGTCGTTCCGCTCGATGGCGTCGGCGACCTCATAGGCCTCCTCGACCGTATAGGGAGCGATGGTCGCGAAGGTCTGTTCGAGGTCCCAGGCGCAGCCGCCCGCCGGATCGCGCAGGCGATCCATGATCTCCAGCAGGCGGAAAACCGGGTGGTCGCCCTCAGGTGACTGCGGGGTTTGCGACATTGGGTTCGGTTCCCGCGACGTCCTCAGGCACGACCGGCGGAAACACGGCGTCACGTTCTCCAAGCTGGCGGAGAATCTCGGCGTGCTTCGCCTCCGTCAGGGGATAGCCGATCATGGCCGCGGCGGCGAGCAGACCGACGATGCCTGGCGCGAAGGCGTACAGCGCCTGGAGGCCGGTCATCGACAGCGGGGTGCTGTTGGCGGCATGGGCCGCGTCGAAGCCGAGCGCGCCCAGCAGAATCAGGCTGGTGACGGCCAGGGCCGAGCCGATCTTCACGGTGCCGGTCAGGATGGCGAACAGCAGACCGGTTCGGTCGACGCCTGACGACAACCGTTCCTCGTCGCCGTAGTCGGCCATCATCGACCGAAGCAGCAAGGCGCCGGCGGAGTAGGGGATGCCGGCCGCGATCAGGAACGGCGTCGCCAGCCAGAAATTGCCGACGGGCAGGGTGACGACGGCGAACTGCACCGCCGCGTAGGTGACGCAGGCGGCGATCAGGGCTTTCGACTTGCCCATCCGCTTGGCCAGTCGGGTCCAGATCATCGCGCCGAAGATCGCGGCGACGAAATAGATCAGCAGCAGGGCCGAGGATTCGAGGAAACTGAACTGCTTCACACGCATGAAGTAGAAGAAGAACAGCGTGCCTGCGACGCCCGGCGCCAGCCCGGTCAGCAGGTCCGCCGCCAGGATCCTGATGACCGTCGGACGGCGCAGCAGCCGGAAATAGTCGCCAAGGTTGGCGGACTGCGAAACCAGCGCACCGCCGGAGTCGCGGACGGTGCTTTCGACGGGGCGGGGCTCCGGCACGCGCCAGAGGGTCAGGGCGACCATCGCCGGCAGGAGCAGGACGATGAACCAGCCCTGGCCGTGTAGGATGCCCTCCTGGCCGATGCCCCTGGACGCCAGGTTGAGCACCAGCGGCATGGCCAGGATCATGATCATGCCGATCACGTTTCCGGTCTGCCAGAAGGCGTAGATGCGCGATCGCTCGTGATAGTCGGTGGTCAGCTTGGCCGCCCAGGAGGTGTGCGACAGCACAGCGATCGAATAGCCGAAATAGACCACGATCAGCCAGAACCACAGGTAGCCTGTGGTGACGCCCGGCCTGGCCATGAACAGCATGTAGATGGCCAGCATGAGGACCGGCGTGGCGATGGCCATCCAGCCCTTGAACCGGCCGAACGACCAGCGGGTGCGGTCGAGAATGGTGCCGAAGACCGGGTCGAAGCCGATGTCCACCAGCCGCACCAGCAGGAAGGCCAGGCCGACCGCCGAAACCTGAAGTCCCAGGGTTTCGGAATAATAGTGCGGCAGGCTGATCGTCAGCGGCAGGCCGAACGCCGCCAGGGGCAGGCAGGGCGCGGCGAACGCCGCGAGCGTCAGGGTGGATCGTCGGCCGCCGGCCATGTCGCCTCGCTAGTGGGGGTCGGCGTTATGGGTGATCGCCGTTCACGCGATCAGAGCCCGCCATCGGCCAAGGCGCAAGCGAAAGGATGCGGCGCCACGCCACAAAGCGGCCGGGCGGAGTCACGCCGGCCGGCCGCCGGACGACCATCGCGGTCAATGGTCGAGCACGGCCTCGCCGGTGACGAGCCGCCGGGCGAACCGGTCGAAGGTGTTGAGCGCGTCCATCCAGGTGCTGGCGCCCTCGGACCAGCGGATGTCGGTCTCATACCAGCCGTAGCCGACCGACACCTGGCGACCGTCGGGCGTCGTCAGCACGCCGCCGACCTTCGCGCCGCCGATGCCGAAGCTTTCGTAGGACAGGCCGGGCTTGATGTTCATCTGCCGCATGGTCGGCCGGTTTGGCAGGGCGTCCTCGATCACCAGATCGAGCGTCCCGCCCGACGGTTTCAGCCCACCGCTGCGCTCCAGCGCCCGCTCCACGGAATCCTTGAGGTCGGCGGCCAGGTAGTCGAGCTCCTGCTGGCCATACTCATCGGCCTTGTCCTGCAGTTGCGGGCCAATGGTCACATGGACGACAGCCACCGGGCCAAGCGGCGCCGCCTGGGCGGCGAAGGCCGCGGCGATCGCGATCAGGGTGGTGGACAGGAAGGTTGCCAGGCGCACGAGACATTCTCCGCGATAAACCGTTGTTGCCCCCGGCGGGCAGACTACGCCCGCCGGACGGGATCGTCACCGGGGGAGTTGCGGGATGGACCCGTGGCCCATTTGTCCGAATTGCGCATAAGGCATATTATCGGAAATATTTGCCGTGCGCGATCGGCATTGCCCGTGCGCTACAGGCCGATCTCAAGCGACAGCCCATCGTAAGCCGGTTCGATCCCGCGCGGAAGTTCTTCGCACAACTGCCTGTAATCCATATCGATATGCAGGTTCGTCAGGATCGCGCGCCGCGGCCGTACCCGCGCAATCCAGTCGAGCGTCTGGCGCAGATGCGCGTGGGTCGGATGCGGCGTGCGGCGCAGCGCATCGACAATCCAGGTGTCGACGCCCGCCAGGGCCTCGAAGGCCGACTCCGGCAGGCCGTTCACGTCCGGCGAATAGGCCACGTCGCCGAAACGATAGCCGACGCAGCGGATGTGGCCGTGCTCCTGGTCGAAGGTCGTCACGGGAATCGGACCCGACGGGCCGTCGATGCGAAAACTGCCCCCCATCGCCGGCAGGTCGCGCGCCTCAAGGATCGCAGGATATCCGCCCATATCCTTGAAAATATAGTCGAACCGGCGCTCAAGAACCGAACGCGTCCGCGGGTCCATCCAGGCCGGAATCCTGGCCCGCTGGCGCAGATAAAAGGCCCGCACGTCATCGACGCCATGCACCTGGTCGGCGTGATCGTGGGTGAACAGGATGGCGTCCACCCGCTGCACCCCGGCGGCGATCAGCTGTTCCCGCAGGTCCGGAGAGGTGTCGACCAGCACGGTGGTCTCGGCGCCCTCCCCCTTGCGACGCAGCAGCAGGCCGCAGCGGCTTCGCCGGTTGCGCGGTTCGGCGGGATCGCAGTCGCCCCAGTTTCCGTCGGCGCGCGGCACGCCTCCGGACGAGCCACTGCCGAGGATGGTCACCTCGAGCACGCCGCTCATGGCCGCGGGATCCGGTCGAACAGGGCGAAGAAGGCGTCCTCGGTGTGCTGTTCGGCCTCGGCGAGGGTCCAGCCGCGGATCTCGGCCAGTTTGGCCAGCACATGCGGCAGGAAGGCGGGCTCGTTACGGCGGCCCCGCATCGGGACCGGCGCCAGATAGGGGCAGTCGGTCTCGACGATGATCCGCTCGGCCGGCATATCGGCGATGACGTCGCGCACGTCCTGGGCGGCCTTGAAGGTGGCGATGCCCGAGACCGAGAACCACGCCCCCAGCGCCGCCGCCCTCCGCGCCAGGTCGGCGCCGCTGGTGTAGCAGTGCATCAGCAGGCGGAACGGGCCGGCGGCGTATTCCTCCTCGAGAATCCGCGCCATGACATCATCCGCCTCGCGCGTGTGCACGACCAGCGGCAGGCCGGTCTCGCGGGCGGCGATCACGTGCTGGCGGAACACCGCCGCCTGCACCTCGCGCGGACTCAGGTCGTAGTGGAAGTCGAGGCCCGTCTCGCCGATGCCGACGACCTTTGGCCGCGCGGCCAGATCGATGATGTCGCGGGCCGTGAGATGCGGGTTTTCCTTTGCCTCGTGCGGATGCGTGCCGACCGTCGCCCAGATGTCGGGGTTGGCCTCGGCGACGGCGTAGGTCGTCTCGAAGGTCGAGACCCTGTCGCTGATATTGACCATCAGGGCGATGCCGGCCGCCCGGGCCCGGTCGATGACCGCCCCGCGATCCTCGGCGAACTGCGGGGCATGCAGGTTGACGTGGCTGTCGATCAGCATGGCGTGGTCAGGCCGCCGCCGCGGCGCGCAGGTCGCGCAGCGCGGTCCAGAAGGCGTCCGCCCGGTCGAGGTTGAGCCCCTCCACCTGGTCCGGCAACCGCTGCAGCTGGTCCCAGGCCAACGCCCAGCGATCGAGCCCCTCCCCCACGCCGGCCATCGCCTGGCCCACGGCCATGGTCCTGATCTGGGCCGACAGGCGATCGAACAGCAGATCGAAGCGCGCCTGGCCTTCCGGGCCGCGGAAGCTGTCGGCCAGGACCATCAGCGCGCCATCGTCGAGGCGCGGCAGGGTCCGCAGGATTTCGTGGGCCGCGTCGTCC
>DAORNX010000020.1:7511-13481 GCA_035441225.1 Caulobacter sp. | reverse complement strand
AAGTCGTCGCGGTCCACGACGGCGCCGACGACGGCGTGACCCTGACCCGCGCCGCCATCGCGCCGGCCGGCGCGGATGACAACTCTCGGCTGTCAATCCGGGTTCGCGCGATGGGCGGCAAGCGGGCGACCTGTTGGGCGGACGCGGTGACGGTGACCGGCGAGCGCGCCGCCGTCGCGGCGGATGCGCCGAGGGTCGACCTGACCTTCGACAGCCTGATGACGGGGTCGGCGTTGACCGCGCCGGTTCCCATGTCCGCCTTCGCGCCGCCGTCCGGCGCCGAAGCCGCGCCTGGACGGTTCACGGGACGCCTTGGCCTGGATCTCTCCGGCGTGATGCTGGCCATGAACGTCCTTCACGACGACACCGGCGACAGTCCGGCGGAAGCGGCCGCGCGCGCGACGCTGCCGCCGTTGGACGTCGACTTCGTGCAGGATGGCGGCGACCTGCTGCCGGTCCGGCGCGGGGTCGTGGTCGGTGATCATCCGGCCTGGGATTGGGTCGTGGAGCCGGGGCGGGTCTGGCGCGAAGCGGGGGATCGCGGCTGGCTGCGGGCGGCGGTCCCGTTCGCCCTCCAGGAGCGCAACGCCAACTGCCTGCACAACGGCATGCTGACCTTCCTCTTCAAGCCCGATGGCTCGGTGTCCCGCCTGGCGCTGGAGATCGCCTCGGAGACCTGCGCCTATCTGAAGTTCGACGCCTGGGCCACGGTCCCGGCGCGCCTTGCGCCGGCGGCCGTTCCGGAAGCCGACGCGATCGTCGCCGCCTGGCGGGAGGAGATCGCGGCGCGGCTGCCGGTCCGTCCCCTTGCCGAACTCGCGCGGCTGCGTCCGGATGTGAACCTCGCCGCCCTGGCGCTGGGCGCGACCACCGACGGCGACCCGCCCTCGGCCTTGGGACTGGTCGTCGACGGCGTTCATTACGCCGGTCCCTGCCGGACCCGCCACGGCGACTATCCCGTCTGCGACGTGCTCGACCTGCCGTCCTACTCGACGGCCAAGTCGATCGTGGGCGGCGTGGGGCTGATGCGGCTCGAGGCCCTGCATCCCGGCAGCGCGTCGGCCCTGATCCGCGATCACGTGCCGGCGTGCGTCCGGGGGAACGACTGGGCCGGGGTGACGCTCGCCGACGCCCTCGACATGGCGACCGGCGTCTATGGTTCAGCGGCCTTCGAGGCCGATGAGAACGCGCCGGCCGGCCGGGTGTTCTTCGACGCCGAAGACCATGCCGCCAAGGCGGCCTACGCCTGCGGACAATTCCGCCGCCGGGCCGCGCCCGGGACGACCTTCGTCTACCAGACGAGCGCCACCTATCTGCTGGGGGCGGCGATGTCCGATCGGCTCGACCGGGCCGGAGAGGGCGATCTCTACGACGATCTGGTCGCACCACTGTGGCGCGCGCTGCGGCTCAGCCCGACCATCATGGGCACGCGCCGGACCTATGACGCGGCCCGCCAGCCGTTCACCGGCTGGGGTCTGACCTATCATCGCGACGACATCTTGCGCATTGCCGGCTGGCTCGAGGGCGGCGCGGTGATCGACGGGCGGCCGGCGCTCGACTCGGCGCTGTTGACCGCGGCGCTGCAGAAGGATCCGGCCCCCTCCGGGCTGCAGGCTGGCGGACCCAACTATCGCTACAAGGGCGGCTTCTGGGCGCGGAACATCGGCGGGCCGCTGGGGTGTCCGGCGCCCGTCTGGACGCCGTTCATGTCGGGCTTCGGCGGCATTTCCGTCGTGCTGCTGCCGGGCGGCGTGACCTACTACTACTTCGGCGACAGCGGCGTGTTCGACTGGGCTCCGGCCGCGGTCGAGGCGGCCCGCATCAAGGATATGTGCCCATGACCGACCACGCTTCCACTGGGCCGGTCGCGCGCCGAGGTCTGCCGACAGTTCCCGAGGACAGCCTGCTGGCCAGCGTCCTGCTGTCCTTTCTCGCCACCGCCGGCCTGTTCTACGTGAACATCATGGCCGCGCTCGTCGACGGCCTGACCAGCGGCGGGCTCTCCGCCAAGCAGGCGGGACTGGTGGCCTCGGCCAACGTCTATGGCGCCGCCGTCGGCGCGCTGACGGCGGTGTTCATCATCCGCAGATTGCCCTGGCGGCCGACGGCCGTGACGGTGTTGCTCTGCCTGATCGCCATCGATCTGGTCTCGCCGCTTTTGAAGGCGGCGGAGGTCCTGATCGCGGTGCGCTTCCTGCATGGCCTGATCGGCGGGCTGCTGGTCGGTGTGGCCTTCGCGGTGATCGCCCGCACCCGGACGCCGGACCGCACCTTCGGCATGCTGCTGGTGGTCCAGTTCGGCCTCGGCGGGCTGGGACTGATGTTCCTTCCGCGGCTGGTGCCGGTGTTCGGACCTGGCGTGCTGTTCATCGCCCTGGCGGCCTTCAGCCTGGCGACCCTGCTCATGACGCCCTTCCTGGGCGCCTACGCCGCCGCGCCCAAGGTCGTGACGGCGGGGCCCCGGCCGCCGACCCCCTGGCTGCCGCTGGTCCTGGTGTTCGGCGCGATCTTCCTGTTCCAGGCCGCCAATATGGGGCTGGCCGCCTATATCATCGGCCTGGGCAAGAGCGCGGGCCTGAAGCTGGGCTTCATTACCGACACCCTGGGCGCGGCCAACTGGATCGGCGCGCTCGGCTCTGTGCTCGTGGTCGTGATGGGCGTCAGGTTCGGCCGGCTGTGGCCGGTCGTGGCGGGCCTCGCCCTGACCCTCGCCGGCACCTGGGCCTTCCATTTCAGCGAGGCGCCGTGGGTCTACCTGGCCGCCAACATCGGCACGGCGATCACCTGGGCCTTCGTCATCCCCTATCTGCTCGGCATGAGCGCCGCCCTGGACAAGGCCGGGCAGATGGCCGCGCTCGCCGGCTTCTTCTCGAAGATGGGGCTGGCGTCGGGCCCCGCCATGGCCGCCTTCGTCGCCGGCGGCGGCGAATATGACGGCCTGATCAACATCTCGGTCCTCGGCCTGGCGCTCAGCGGGCTGGCGTCGATCGCCCCGGCCCTGGCGCTCGACCGACAGCGCCCACCCGGCTGACCCCCATCCCCTCCGGCCGCCCCGGCGGCCGACATTCCGCATCTGCCTTCAGGAGTACATTCCCATGTCCGCCAACGCTGACCTGTTGTCTCGCCGCACGGCCGCCGTGCCTCGCGGCGTCGCCACCGCCACCCCCATCTTCGCCGCCCGCGCCGAGAACGCCGAGCTGTGGGACGCCGACGGCAATCGCTACGTCGATTTCGCCGGCGGCATCGCCGTGCTCAACACCGGCCACCGGCATCCGAAGGTCCTGGCCGCGGTTCGCGACCAGCTCGACGCCTACACCCACACCGCCTTCCAGGTGGTGGCCTATGAGCCCTATGTCGCGCTCGCCGAGCGGCTCAACGCGCTGGCGCCGTTCGACGGACCGGCCAAGACCATCCTGTTCACCACCGGCGCCGAGGCGGTCGAGAACGCCGTGAAGATCGCTCGCGCGGCGACGGGCCGATCCGCGGTCATCGCCTTCACCGGCGGCTTCCACGGCCGGACCATGCTGACCATGGCCATGACCGGCAAGGTCGCACCCTACAAGCGCCTGTTCGGCCCGCTGCCGGCCGAGGTCTTTCATGCGCCATTCCCCATTCCACAGTATGGCGTCAGCGTCGCCGACAGCCTGCGCGCGCTCGACTTCCTGTTCCGCGCCGACGTGGAGCCGGAACGGGTGGCGGCCATCGTGCTCGAACCCGTGCAAGGGGAGGGCGGCTTCCAGCCCGCGCCGCCCGAGCTGCTGCGCGCGCTGCGCGACATCTGCGACCGTCACGGCATCCTGCTGATCTCCGACGAGGTCCAGGCCGGGTTCGGCCGCACCGGCGAGGCCATGTGGGGCTTCCAGCGGCACGGCCTGGTTCCGGACATCGTGACCATGGGCAAGCCGATGGGCGCCGGCCACCCGATGGCGGCGGTCGTGCTGCAGCCCGAAGTGATTGCCGCCTTCGGCGCCCGGGTGCGCTACTTCAACACCTTCGGCGGCAACCCCGTGTCCTGCGCCGTCGGCATGGCGGTGCTCGACGTCATTGAGAACGAGGGCCTGATGGCCAACGCCCTGACCACGGGCCGGCGCCTCCGCGAGGGCCTCGAGGCTCTGGCGAGACAGTATCCGGCGCTTGGCGCGACGCGGGGCGTGGGTCTGTTCTTCGGCGTCGATATCGTTCGCGACGGCGCGCCGGACGCCGCGGAGGCGACGCGCATCGTCAACGGGCTGCGCGACCGCCGGGTGCTGATCAGCGCCACCGGCCCGAACGCCAATGTGCTGAAGATCCGCCCGCCGCTGGTGTTCGGGCCGGAGCACGCCGACCTGTTCCTGACCGCCCTGGGCGAGGCGCTCAGTCGAAGCTGAACACCCGGAAGGCGTGGTTATGCGGCGGGCCGGCGGCCAGGTGCCAGCGCGGGTCGCCGCGTCGCAGCTCGAAAACATTGCAGGCCAGGGTGAAGCCGATCTGCTGGTCTTCCTGGTTGGCCCCGCCGCCCCGCGACACCGGATAGTCTGGGTCGTCCTGCGAGGCGAGGACCGCCTTGAGCCCGTCGATGCTGACGTCGGCGCCCGGCGCATGCAGGCGCCGGTGCAGGGCCGCCAGCCGCAGATAGGTGCTGCGGCCTGGCCGGGGCCGCCCGGGTGATCCGGGCCGGAACGCCGCGCCCCAATCGGCGCAGCTCAGGGGATGGTTGGTGTGATAGGCTGGCCGTTCCGGATCGACCGGGCCGTGGCGCACGGCCTGGCCCGCTGACCGCTCGATCATCGCCACCCCGCCGGGGTCGCCCATCACCCAGTTCAGCCCCACGGCATGGGGCAGGTCATCAACCAGGGCCAGCGCCTCGTCCAGGGACCGGCTCTCGAGCAGCAGGCGGTAGAGCGCATAGATTGGCAGGCCGCCCGGATCGGTGCGCAGCTGCACCAGGGTGTTGTCGCAGACCGCGAAGCCGTGGCTGTTCATGCCATTCAGCGAGATCATGCCTGGGACCGACAGGGCCAGGATTTCGCCGCCCGACTGGTCGCACGGTCCGCGCAGCAGAATCTGGAAACCGTCGAGGAACTGGGCCAGGTCGAGATTCTGGGCGATCAGGCTGGGCCGGTCGCCCAGCGGCGCCACGGCGATCGTGCTGCAGGCCTCGCCGGCCGGGGCCTCGCGCGCGAACAGCGGCGCGAGCTCGAACTCCTCGTTGACGTGCTGGAAGGTCAGCAGATCGCTTAGGCGGACGTCGGCGCCCTCGGCGATGCCCGTCACCTCGTCGAGCACCCGGGGCGCCAGTCGCGCCGTGGTCGCCTCGTAGGCAGTGCGCGAGAGGAACAGTTCGACATACCGGCGGCGGTCGACGCCATAGCCGCGCTCGAGGCTGTCGCCCCAGCGTTCCAGCAATTCCGCGATCCGGGGCCTCAGTGTTTCGCCGTGCTGGCGACCGCGTTCGCGAGGGCCGCCCTCGAGTCGCAAGACCTGCAACGCCGCCGTATCCATTTCCGGGCCCTCTCCCTGCCGACGAGGCTCTCGTTCAGGACACCCCGCCCGCGACGAGCCGCCATGGTGGAACGCTGCGGCCTGCGTGTCTTCAGGCCATGGCGGATGGGGCCCCCGCGACATGACGCGCTTGACGACTGCTCTGCTGGCGTTCGGTCTGCTCGCGCTGGCTGGCGTCGCCGAGGCCGCGCCCCGCCGCGATCTCGCGTTCGAGACCTTGCGGACAGGGCCGTTCGCGGCGCCGGTCGACTACGCCGCCTTCGCGCCGGGGGCGACGCCGGCCTCCAACCGGTTCGAGGGCCGGCTGGTGCTGGACGTGGCGTCCGGACCGACCGGCTACCTCGAGCGGCACATCAGCCTGTTCGATCGCCAGCCGGCGACCGAGCGGCGCAAGCGCCTGCCGCCCTTCGACATGGCCTTCGTCCAGGATGGCGCCGACCTGATCCCGACGCGGCATGAACCGCCGGAGCCGGCCGATACCGAGTGGCG
>DAORNX010000020.1:0-7454 GCA_035441225.1 Caulobacter sp. | reverse complement strand
GGAGCCGGGCGGCCATCCCGTTCAGCCTGCAGGAATACAACGCCAACTGCACCCACAACGGCGTGCTGACCTTCCTCTACCGGTCGAACGGCGAGATATCGAAGGTCGCCTGGCAGATCGTCAGCGAGACCTGTTTCTACTACAAGTTCGACGGCTGGGGCCTGGTCGACGCCCGCTATCGGCGGGGCAAGGCGCCGGACCGCGCGGCGGTGACCGCCGACCATCGTCGCCGCGTGGCGGCCCGGCTGCCGGTCAGGCCGATCGCGGCCCTGGCGGCCGATCACCCCGACCTCGATGTCGCGAAGTTCGCCCTGAAGACCCCCGCCGACGGCGATCCGCCCACGGTCTACGGCGTGGTTGTCGACGGCGTGAACTATTCCGGCCCCTGCCAGACCCGCAGGGGCGACTATCCGTTCTGCGAGGCGGTCGAGCTGCCCGGCTACTCGACCAGCAAGTCGTTGTTCGCGGCCGTGGCGTTGATGCGGCTGGAAAAGCTGTATCCGGGCGTGCGCGACGCGCTGATCGTCGACCATGTCGGCCACTGCGCCCGCGCCGGGAGCTGGGACGGGGTGACCTTCGCCGATGCGCTCGACATGGCCACCGGCCAGTACGGCTCCCTGGAAGGCTCCGACGAGGAGGCTCCCCTGATCGAAGCCTTTTTCACCGCGCCCAACTATACCGCGCGACTGCACTACAGCTGCTACATCCACCCCCGCCGCGTCGCGCCGGGGACCGTGTTCAAGTACCACACGACCGACACCTTCGTGCTCGGTGCGGCGATGAGCGACTTCCTGCGCGGCAAGGAGGGCGAGAGCCGCGATCTCTACGACGACGTGGTTCTCCGGCCGCTTTGGCGCCCGCTGGCTCTTGGACCGTCGCTCGATGCGACGCTCAGGACCTATGACCGCTACCGCCAGCCCCTGGCCGGACTGGGGCTCGAATATCACCCGGACGACATCGCGCGCCTGGCGGTCTGGCTCGACCGCGGGGCCCTGATCGATGGCCGGCCGGCGCTCGACCAGCGCATGCTGGCCGCGGCGCTGCAGCGCGACCCGGCCGACCGGGGCCTTTCCACGGGGTCGCCGACCAGTCGCTACAAGCTGGGCTTCTGGGGCCGGGACATCGGGCCCCTGGCCGGCTGCCCGACGCCGGTCTGGGTTCCGTACATGTCCGGCTATGGCGGCATCTCCGTGGTGCTGCTGCCGCACGGTGTTCAATACTATTACTTCAGCGACGGCGGCGGTTTCGACTGGACGCCGGCGGCGGTCGAGGCCGCCAGGATCAGGAATCCCTGCACATGACCAAACCTGCCGCCCGCCGCTTCCAGGCGCCGGAAGAGGGCCTGCTGGCCAGCCTGCTGCTGGCCTTTCTCGCAGCGTCCGGACTGTTCTACGTCAACATCATGCCGGCGTTGGTCGATGGCCTGATCAGCGGGCTGGGCTACACGTCCAGGCAGGCCGGCATCGTCGCCTCGTTCAACGTCTACGGCGCCGCGGCCGGCGCGTTCGCGGCCGTCTTCCTCGTCCGGCGGTTTCACTGGAAGCGGGTGGTGGCGACGGCGCTCGGCCTGCTGATCGCGCTCGATCTCACGTCGATCCTGATCAGCGACTTCCAGGTCCTTGCCGCGGTCCGTTTCCTCCACGGTCTCACCGGGGGGACGGTGATGGGCATGGTGTTCGGCGTCATCGCCCGCACCCGCACGCCGGACAAGACCTTCGGCATGCTGCTGCTGGTGCAGTACGGCATCGGCGGGCTGGGCCTGCTCTTCCTGCCCCGGCTGGTGCCGGTGTTCGGCTCGGGCGTGCTGTTCGTCTCGCTCGCCGCCTTCAGCGCCCTGGCCATGGGGACCATGCTCTTCCTGGCCGACTATCCGCTGGCAGAGCGCAAGGCGAAGACAGCCGGGACCGGTCGCGTCAGGTGGGGGCCCCTGGTGCTGGCCTTCGCCGCCATCTTCTTGTTCCAGGCCGCCAACATGGGCGTCTCGGCCTATGTCATCGGCCTGGGCCGCGAGGCCGGACTGGGCACCGACTACATCAGCGGCGCCCTAGGCGTCGCCAACTGGGTCGGCGTCGTCGGCGCGGTGCTGGTCATCGTCATGGGCCTGAAGTTCGGACGGCTGTGGCCGTTCCTGATCGGCATGGCGGTAACCCTGGCGGGAACCTGGGCCTTCCATTTCAGCGACCAGGCCGGCCTCTACTTCGTCGCCAACGCCGTGACCTCGGTGACCTGGTCGTTCGTCATTCCCTATCTGCTGGGGATGGCGGCCGCCTTCGACGAGACCGGCGAAATGGGCGCCCTGGGCGGGTTCTTCTCCAAGATCGGCCTGGCCTCCGGGCCGCTGGCCGGCGCCTTCATCCTCGGCGAGGGCGGCTATGCCGGGCTGGTCAACGCCGGTCTGGCGGGGCTGGTTCTATGCATCCTCGCGGGCCTGGCGCCGGCCCTGATGCTCGATCGCGCGCCGATCGGCGAGGCGGCGCCGACCCTCGCGCCCGACCCCGCCGCGGCCGTCGGGACCGGACCAACGGCCTGAGCAGGGGCCGCGCGTCAGGCGCTGACGGCGCGATCGGACGGAAGGTCGAGAGATCGGCGCGAGAGACTTCCGGCCGGTGGCGGTGAGAGTGGGATTCGAACCCACGGTAGGCGTTAACCTACACACGCTTTCCAAGCGTGCGCCATCGACCACTCGGCCACCTCACCAGCACCACCGGTCAGGAGCTGGTCAAGGCCCCCGGCGCAGGAAGGCGCGCAATATACTCATGGGCCCCCCGGGGGCAAGCGCGCACTGGCGGCCCGTCACGGCCGGCGTCGGGGCGATGACGGCGCGGCATGGCGACGATCACCAGTCGGACGGTGAAATCCCGACGCGGCGCGCCTATGTTGGGCCCGAACCGACCGTCGAGGACGCCATGCTGTTCGCCAAAAAGACCCTTGAACTTCCCACCGCCGACACCGCCTTGCCGGGCCGGAGCCGGCCGATGCCGGTCCCGCCCGCCCATTTCGTCAACGGCCATCCGCTGCAGGGGCCCTGGCCCGAGGGCCTGGAGCAGGCGGTGTTCGCCATGGGCTGCTTCTGGGGGGTCGAGCGAATCTTCTGGCAGATCCCCGGCGTCTGGAGCACCGCCGTCGGCTATGTCGCGGGCCTGACGCCCAACCCCACCTACGAGGAGGTCTGCAGCGGCCGCACCGGCCACACCGAGGCCGTGCTGGTGGTCTACGACCCGAAGGTGGTCGGCTACGAGGCCCTGCTGAAGGCCTTCTGGGAGAACCACGACCCGACCCAGGGCATGCGCCAGGGCAACGACATGGGCACCCAGTACCGCTCGGGCATCTATCCGCTGAACGACGCCCAGGCCGCCGCCGCGGCGGCCTCGAAGACCGCCTATGAGCAGGCGCTGGCCAGGGTCCGCATGGGGCCGATCACCACGGAGATCGCCGACGCGGGGCCGTTCTACTACGCCGAGGACTACCACCAGCAGTATCTGGCCAAGAACCCGAACGGCTATTGCGGCATCGGCGGCACGGGCGTGACCTGTCCGATCGGCGTCGGCGTCGGCGCGTGACGCCACAGGCCTTCGACGCGGCCTGTCGCGCCCTGCCCGGGGTGACGATGGACGTGCAGTGGGGCGACGACCATGTGTTCAAGGTCGGCGGCAGGATGTTCGCCGTGCTGTCGCCGTCGGGCGGCAGCTTCAGCTTCAAGGCCAGCGACATCGCCTTCGAGGTGCTGACCGCGCAGGGCCCGGGCAGGCCGGCGCCCTACCTGGCGCGCGCCAAGTGGGTCTGGTTCGCCGACCTGTCGACCCAGGACGACGGCGAGGTCGCCGACTGGCTGCGATCGGCGCACGGCCTGGTCGCGGCGAAGCTGACGAAGAAGGCCCGGCAGGAACTCGGGATCTAGCAATGCGGGGGCGGGCTTGCCTGTCCTGGCCCCGCGGCCGGGGGTCAGGACAGCGCCGCGGCCAATCGACATTTCAGCGCACGGCAGCCGTCCATCGGTGAAAAAACGGCCCCGGGTCGTGACTGTTCCTTGGCCCTAGTCCAGTCCCCGCGTCTCCCGCGCTTCCAGCGTCGCCCGCAATGTGCGGATCGCCAGGGCCGACGGCGACCGGCGCTGGCGCCACACCAGCAGGCTGACCGCGCCGACGGTGGCCAGGGTCATGGCCACGGGGCCGAACATCCAGGCGGCCGCGGCCAGGGCGAAATAGTAGCCGCGCACGCCGGCGTTGAACGCCGACAGGGCCGGATTGAGCACCTGGCCGGCCGCCTCGGCGAAGGCGTCGCGGATCGCCGGATCGACATCCTCGCCCTCCGGGGTCGCCCCGAACAGGGTCAGGCAGTAGTTCATCTGGCGGATCGACCAGATGAAGGACAGCAGGCCCCGGGCCAGCACCACCAGGATCACCGACATCTGCAGTTCGAACAGCAGCCGGCTGGAGGTCTGCACCAGTTCGAGGCTGGAGTGGCTGGCGAACGACGTCTCGCCGCCGAACAGCACCCCGGCGGCCGCGGCGATCAGCAACAGGTTGGACGAGGCGAAGAAGGAGGCCGAGTTCAGCGCATGGCCGAGCAGCTGGCCGTCCATGAACCGGCTCTCGCGGCGGGCCATCTGGCGCATCCAGGCCGCGCGCACGACCCTCAGGTCGCTGTTGAGCACCCCGCCGCCGGACAGCCGCCGCAGCAGCGGCTCGTAGAACAGCCAGCAGAGGGCGAAGAAGGCCAGGGCGGCGAGGTCGGCGGGCGGCATGCGGGATCAGTCTTCCTTGATCAGGCTGGCCTTGCGGGTGTCGGGCATGAAGATCACGGTCAGCAGGCCGATGGCGAGGATCACGCTGACATAGAGGTAGAAGCGGCTTTCATGCCCGGCGGCCTTGAAGCCCAGAGCGACCGATTCCGCCGAGCCGCCGAACACCGAGTTGGCGATGGCGTAGGGCAGGGCCACGCCAAGGGCGCGGATATGGGCCGGGAACATCTCGGCCTTGAACAGCCCCGAAATGGCGCTGTAGCCGGACTGGAACACCAGGGCGATCATGATCAGCCCGAAGGCCGTCAGGGCGTCGGTGGTTCCGGCGATGGCGTTGAGCAGCGGCCAGGTGGCGATCATTCCGCCGCCGAAGGCGAACAGCAGCAGCGGCTTGCGGCCGATGCGGTCCGACAGCCAGCCGAACGCCGGCTGCATCAGCATGAAGCACAGCAGGGCGACCAGCATGATCTGGCTGGCCGTGGCCTTGGAGAAGCCGGAGGTGTTGATCAGGAACTTCTGCATGTAGCTGGTGTAGACGTAGTAGGCGAGCGAACCGCCGGCGGTCAGGCCGAGGACCATCAGGGTCTCGCGCGGGTGTCTGACGAACAGCAGCATGGTGCGGCCACGGTTCTCGCCCTCCGCCCTGGCGTTCTCGAAGCCCTGGCTCTCGTGGATGCCGCTTCGGATCCAGAACACCACCACCGCCAGCAGCGCCCCGATGAAGAACGGGATGCGCCAGCCCCAGGCCTTGAGGTCCGCCTCGGGCATGACCTGCTGCAGCAGCACGACCATGCCCTGGGCGGTCAGGGAGCCGGCGATCAGGGTCACGTACTGGAAGCTGGACCAGAAGCCGCGCCGCCTGGCCCCGGCGACCTCGGAGAGGTAGGTGGCGCTGGCGCCGTATTCGCCCCCGACCGACAGCCCTTGCAGGATGCGGGCGGCCAGCAGGATGGCCGGGGCCAGGGCGCCCACGCTGGCATAGGTCGGGGCGAAGGCGATGATCAGGCTGCCCAGGCACATCATCGCCACCGACAGGCTGAGGGCCGCGCGGCGGCCGGCCCGGTCGGCGTAGGCGCCCATCAGCCAGGCTCCAAGCGGCCGGGCGAGGAAGCCGACGGCCGACACCGCCGCGGCCTTGAACAGCTGCGCCGTCTGGTCGCCCTCGGGAAAGAAGTGGCTGGCGAAATAGACGGTGAAGAAGATGTAGGTCGACCAGTCGTACCACTCGACCAGGTTGCCGGCCGAGCCGCCGAGAATGGCCTTCAGGCGCTGGCCCGGGGTCAGGCCGGGCGGGGGCGGCCCGCCGGGGCTGTCTTCCAGGACCCCAGTTTCCGTGACCGCCATGCCATCCCCCCGAACACGTTCGTGTCCGGGAGGTTAGGCGCGCCGAGTCGGCAGGGGAAGGGCGTCTGGCCTACAGCCGGCCCATCAGGAACAGCACCAGCAGGATGACCAGCACTAGGCCCAGCCCGCCGCTCGGCAGGTAGCCCCACGACCGGGAATGGCCCCAGGTCGGCAGCGCGCCGATGACGGCGAGGATCAGAACGATAATGAGGATGGTCCACAGCATGCGCTGCCTCCTGAACAGATTGGCCCCGGCTTCGCGGGATCAATTCCCGGAAGAGGCCCGGGGTTCCGGAGGGCGTTCAGGCGCAGCGGCGCGGGCCAGCGCCGTCCGGCCGCGGTCGCGCGAGAGGGACGGTCAGACTGGAGTCGTCATGGCCGACCGGGCGGCGTCCTCAGCCGTGGGCCGGATCCGGCCGGATGGACCACAGGGCTCCGACGAAGGCGCCCTTGATGCGCGGCAACAGCAGCAGGATCACCATGGTCAGGCCCAGCAGCGCGCCGGGCACGATCAGCCAGGGCGAGGCTTCCCACATGAAGGGAAAGAAGAACATCGGCGCGACGATCAGGTGGCCGACCAGCAGGATGGTGAAATAGGCGGGACCATCGTCGGCCTTGTAGGCGCCGAGGTCATGGCCGCAGGCGTCGCAGGTCGGGGCGATCTTGAGATAGCGGCTGAACAGATGGCCCTCGCCGCATTCGGGGCAGCGATGGCGCAGGCCGCGCAGGAAGCCCGTCATGAACGGGCGCGATCGGGCGATTTCGGTCATGGCGCCCATATGGGCCATGACGGCGCAAAAGGCGAGACTGGCGAGGGGGCGAAACGCTGCGACATTCGGCCCCTGAACCGCGACCGGCCGCCGGCGTTGTCCCCTCGGGCAGGCGCGCCGTCAGGCGGGCCCGTGGCGGGGGCGAGCAGAACTGTGGAGGGCGCCGAATTTGCGACACCTGAACGAACCGACATCCAGGCGCGCCGGCGGGAGGGGCAGGGCGGCCACAGCCCCCGGCTCTTTTCGCGTCAGGGGCGACAACATTGCGCGAACCGCGCAATGCTCTGCTAGGGTCGCCGGGCTGGGCATGAGAGGGCGTACGGGTTCGATGCCGCATCTGACGCGTTGGGTCGCCACGGCTGGTTTCGCCGCGGCCGTGATTGTGGGCGCCCTGTCGCCGGCGTTGGCTCAGTCGCCGCCGCCCGGGTACGCCGTTCCCGCGCCGCTGTCGCCGACCGCGCCCATCGTCCTGACGCCGGCCCAGGCGGCCCTGCTGCAACAGACGCTGGCGGAGTCCGATCGCCATGGCTTCGAACCGGGCGAGTTCGCGCCGCGCGGTCCCGGCGACGCCGCCCTGATCGACGCGGTGGTGCGCTACG
>DAORNX010000019.1:10173-13544 GCA_035441225.1 Caulobacter sp. | reverse complement strand
GGCAGGCCGATGCGCCGGGCCACCCGGGCGCAGGCCTTGCCGTTGACCAGGGCGGCCAGGCGCGGCGAAAGCACGCCTTCCTTGGCCTCCGGATCGAGCGACAGCAGTCGCTCGGCCGCCAGCAGGTTGAGCACCCGGTCGCCGAGGAACTCCAGCCGCTCGTTGTGGGTCACCTTGCGCGCGCCGTCGCCGACGCTGGCGTGGGTCAGGGCCCGCTCAAGCAGCACGCGGTCGGTGAAGACATAGCCGATGCGCTGTTCGAGGGCTGCGACGGCCTCGAGGCGGGCGTTCATTTGAGGACGTGGAAGAACCGGCTGGGACGGGCGTCGAGGAACCAGGTCCACGGCTTGAACAGCGCCGCGTCGCCGTTCCACGACAGCAGGATGATGCGCGCGTGTCCGACCAGGTTCTCGGCGGGAACGAAGCCCACGCCGCTGGCTTCAGGGGCGACCCGGCTGTCCAGCGAGTTGTCGCGATTGTCGCCCATGAAGAAGTAGTGACCCTCGGGCACGACGTAGACGCCGGTGTCGTCGACGTCGCCACGCGGTCCGCAGTCATAGGTGATGTAGGTGCGGCCGATGGGGTTGGTCTCCTTGAACCGCTGCACGGTCGAGCCGTTCCAGCAGGTCCCCGGATCGCCCGGGCCGTCGTAGACCCGCGTCAGCACCTTGCCGTTCACCGAGACCACTCCGCCCTTCACCTGGATCCGGTCGCCCGGCAGGCCGATCAGGCGCTTGATGTAGTCGGTGTGATTGTCCGACGGCAGCTTGAAGACGATGATATCGCCCCGTTCCGGCGCGCGCGAGAAGATCCGGCCCTTGAACAGCGGCGGGCTGAACGGGATCGAATGCCTGCTGTAACCGTAGCTGTATTTCGAGACGATGATGTAGTCGCCCTTGAGCAGGTTCGGCTCCATCGAGGCCGACGGAATGGTGAACGGCTGGAAGAGGAAGACCCGCAGGACAAGGGCGATCAGCAGGGCGTAGACGACGGTCTTGACGATCTCGATGGTCTCGCCGACCGCCCCGCCGCCGGTCTGTTCCTGACCGTCGTCATGGCGCCGTTCGAGCGCCAGCGGCTCGGCATCGGCGACGGTCTCGACCTGGGGTTCGGCGGCGTCAGTCATGGGCGCGCGCGGCTCTCTCTTCGGTGATGCGGGAACGAACCCGTGAGTCTGGTTAGTCCCGCAATAGGCCACGGGCAAGCTTCCCGCCCGTTAACTCGCCTTCCAGGCGTAAAGGTGGCGGCCAGATCCGGCCGCCGCTATCGCAGCGAATGGAAGAAGCGGTTCCAGCGCAGATTGAGCACCCAGGTCCACGGCTTGAACAGGGAGGCCCCTTCCCGCCAGGAGACCATCACCGTCTCGGCCTTGCCGACCAGATTTTCGGCCGGAACGTAGTCGACCCCGCCGGCCAGGGCGCTGACGCGGCTGTCCAGCGAGTTGTCGCGATTGTCACCCATGAAGAAATAGTGGCCGGCCGGCACGCGGAAAACCGGGGTGTTGTCGAGCGGCCCGAGGCCGCAGTCGTAGGTGACGTAGCGGCGGCCGATCGGATTGGTCTCGAGGAAGCGCAGCGGGGTCGCGCCGTTGGGACAGGCGGCCTCGTCGCCGGTCGCCAGGCCGTCAGCCACCCGCGGCAGCGCCCGGCCATTGACGTAGAGGGCGCCGGCCTTGACCTGGATGGTGTCGCCCGGCAGGCCGATCAGCCGCTTGATCAGGTCCTTGTGACCCGTCGCCGGCGTCTTGAAGACGATCACGTCGCCGGGCCGGGGCGTGCCGGCGAAGATCCGGCCGTGAAACAGCGGCGGGCTGAACGGGATCGAGTGGCGGCTGTAGCCGTAGCTGAACTTGGACACCACGACGTAGTCGCCGATCAGCAGGTTGGGCCGCATCGATGACGAGGGGATGGTGAAGGGCTGAAAGATCAGCACCCGCAGCACCAGGGCGATCAACAGGGCGTAGGCGACGGTCGTCAGGGTCTCGACCAGTTCGGCGCGCCTGGCCGCGGGATCGGCGGGGGCCGGAGCGCTGTCGTCGTCTGGACTTTCCACGGCGTCGGTCATGGCGGCGATGGCCTTCCGGTTCTGTCGGGCGCCCCCGCCCGGTTCACTGTCTATGCTAGCGGGCCTTGGCGCGCCCGTTAACTCGTCTTCATCCGGCCGGCGGCACGGCCTCGATGATCACGAAGGCCTGGGCATAGGGGTGATCGTCGGTCAATGACAGGTGAATCACCGCCACCATGCCCTCCGGCGTGATCTCGGCCAGCCGCTCGGCGGCCCCGCCGGTCAGGGCCATGGTCGGCTTGCCGCTGCGCAGGTTGATTACGCCCATGTCGGCCCAGTGCACGCCGCGGCGGGGCACGCCGGTGCCGAGCGCCTTGGCGCAGGCTTCCTTGGCCGCGAACCGCTTGGCGTAGCTGGCCGCCCGGCCGCCCTGGGCGTTGACCTTGCGCTCCGACCGGTCGCGCTCGATGGCGGTGAAGGTGCGGTTGATGAACCGTTCGCCGAACCGCTCGAGCGTCTTCTCGATACGCCGGATGTCGGAAAGGTCGGAGCCGATGCCGACGATCACGCGGCCAGCTCGGCTCTGGCGGCGTCCATCAGCACCCGCATCCGCTGGATCGCCGGGGCGAGCCCGATGAAGATCGCCTCGCCGATCAGGAAGTGGCCGATGTTCAGCTCCATCAGCTCGGGAATCGCGGCCACCGGCGCCACGGTGGCGTAGTCGATGCCGTGGCCGGCGTGGACTTCCAGCCCGAGCTCATGGGCGAGCGCCGCGCCGTCGCGCAGGCGCTTCAGAATTACCCCGGCGCGGTCGTGGTCGCCGTCGCGGAAGGCGTCGCAAAAGGCCCCGGTGTGCAGTTCGACGACCTGGGCGCCGATCTTCGCGGCGGTCTCGATCTGCGCCGGGTCGGCCTCGATGAACAGTGACACGCGACAGCCGGCCGACCGCAGGCGTTCAACGGCCGGGGCGATGCGATTGTGGCCGCCCGCCACGTCGAGGCCGCCCTCGGTGGTCACCTCCTCGCGCCGCTCGGGCACCAGACAGGCGGCGTGCGGGCGGTTGCGCAGGGCGATGCCGACCATCTCGTCGGTGACGGCCATCTCGAAGTTCAGCGGCTTGCCACGCTTGAGGCAGAGATCAGCCAGAATGTCGATGTCGGCGTCGGAGATGTGTCGCCGATCCTCGCGCAGATGGGCGGTGATGCCGTCCGCCCCGGCGGCGAGCGCCATCTCGGCCGCCCGCGATGGTTCCGGATAGCCGGCCCCCCGGGCGTTCCGGATGGTCGCCACATGGTCGATGTTCACGCCGAGGCGTAGCCGGTTCATCGCATTCAAATCCGCTCATCCCGGCGAAGGCCGGGACCCAG
>DAORNX010000019.1:2536-10151 GCA_035441225.1 Caulobacter sp. | reverse complement strand
CGTAAAGCGCCGCTCGTCCCAGAAAAAGTCTGGGTCCCGGCCTTCGCCGGGATGAGCGGTGAAACTATCGAAGCCTCCGGCTGCCCGGATCCTGCACCGGGATGGCGGCCAGCTCGGGCGGCAGGCTGTCGGCCTCGTAGGCCGGCACGTCGAGGGTCGCCAGCGCGATCAGCGGCACGCCGACGTCGGCCCGCCCCCCTGAACGGTCGACGATGCAGGCGGCGGCGATGACTTCGCCGCCGGCCTCGCGGATCGCGGCGATGCATTCGCGCGACGACAGACCCGTGGTGACGATGTCCTCGACCATGACCACCTTCGCGCCGGGTTCGATCGAGAAGCCCCGGCGCAGCTTGAAGGCGCCCCCCTCGCGCTCGACGTAGAGCGACTGGACGCCCAGGTGCCGGGCGGTCTCGTAGCCGGGGATGATGCCGCCGACCGCCGGGCTGATGGCCACGTCCGGCTTGCCCACCTCGGCGACGATCTTCGCCGCCAGCGCCCGGCACAGCCGCTCGCAGCGGTCGGGCTGGGCGAACACCAGGTTCTTCTGCAGGAAGACCCCGCTGTGCAGGCCGCTGGAGAGCACGAAATGGCCTTCGCGCAGCGCGCCGGCGCCGCGGAATTCGTCGAGAACGTCGTCCTGGGTCATGAGTCGCTCAATAACCCTTCTCCCCTTGCGGGAGAAGGTGTCGGCGCGGCCGACGGATGAGGGCGCGGGCAACGGTTCGGAATGGTCGGGACGGGACCCGTACATCAACCCCTCATCCGACCCGCTTCGCGGGCCACCTTCTCCCACGAGGGGAGACGGGATAGAGGGGCTCATGACCACCCCTTCCCCCGTTCCCCGTGTCGGCTGCGGCGCGGCGATCCTGCGCGATGGCAAGCTGTTGCTGGTGCAACGCCTGAAGCAGCCGGAGGCGCTGTACTGGGGTCTGCCGGGCGGCAAGGTCGACTGGGGCGAGGACACCCGCGCCACCTGCGCCCGCGAAATCGCCGAGGAGCTGGGCCTGACCATCACGCCCGGCCGGCTGCTGTGCGTCGCCGACACCATCGACCTGGGCGATGGTCAGCACTGGGTCGCGCCGGTCTATCTGATCGAGGACTGTCTGGGTGAGCCGGTGGTGCTGGAGCCCGACAAGCTGGGCGGCTGCGGCTGGTTCGCGCTGGATGCGTTGCCCGCCCCGCTGACGAGCGCGACGGTGGCGGCGGTGAAAGCGCTGACCAAATAGCAGGGGACACGCACTGAAGTGCATGTCCCCGAGCGAGGCCTACCCCTTCGCCCGCTCCACCGTCTCGATCGATGGATTGGCGCGCAACGCGGCGACGATGTTGGTCGCGTGCCGGGCGTCCTTCACATCGAGGTCGAAATCGACGTCGAAATGGTCGTCGCCGCGGTGGTGCATGTTCAGGTTGACGATGTTGCCGCCGACCTCCCCGATGATCGTGCAGGCCTCGCCCAGCACGCCCGGGGCATTGCGGATGGTCGCCCGCAACCGCGTGCGCGAGACCGTGTTGCGCTCGGCTTCGGCCGTCCAGTGCAGGTCGCGCCACAGGTCCTGGCGGTCATCGTACTGTTCGAGGGTCGGGCAGTCGATCGCGTGCACCTCAACCCCCTTGTCGACCGCTATGCCGACGATGCGATCGCCCGGCACCGGGCGGCAGCAGGTGGCGAACCGCAGAAGGGTCCCCGCGCGCAGCCGGTCGCCGATGACAAAGTCGCGGGCCTCCTTGCCGTCGGTGATGCGTCGCCGGGCCGTGACGGCGGCCTTCTCCGAGTCCTTGAGGCCGGGGAAGATCGTCTCCAGCACCTCGGCCGGGGTGATCCGGCCGCGGCCGATGGCGTCGAACAGCTCGTCCTCGCCGGCCACGGCGAACCGGTCGAGCGCCGGACGCAAGGTCACGCCCGAGCGGGTCTTGCCGACCCGGGCGAAGGCCTGGTCCATGGCCGCAACGCCCAGGCGCAGGAACTCTTCCTTCTCGGTCTGGCGGATGTGCCGGCGGATCGCCGAGCGGGCCTTGCCGGTGACCGTCAGCGAGCGCCAGTCGGGCAGCACGGCCGGCTTCGGCCCACGGACGATCTCGACCACGTCGCCGTTCTGAAGTTCCGTCCGCAAAGGCTTGAGTTCGCCATTGATCTTGGCCCCGACCGTGGTGTCGCCGACGTTGGTGTGAACACCATAGGCGAAGTCCAGCGGCATCGAGCCGCGCGGCAGGGTGATCAGCTTGCCCTTCGGCGTGAACACGAAGACCTGGTCGAGGAACAGCTCCATCTTGGCGTGTTCGACCAGGTCCTCGCTGTCGCCGCCGTGCTCGAGCATCTGGACCAGCTGGCGCAGGTTGGCCAGCGGATCGCGGCCGCCCTCGGCCTCCATCGCCTCGCGGTCGAAGCCGTAGGACTTGTTCTTGTAGCGCCAGTGGGCCGCCACGCCGTCCTCGGCCACCCGGTCCATGACCTCGGTGCGGATCTGCATCTCCACCCGCATGCCCTTGGGCCCGATCACCGTGGTGTGCAGCGAGCGGTAGTTGTTGCGCTTGGGCGTGGAGATGAAGTCCTTGAACCGCTCCGGCACGCACGGCCACTGGCGGTGGATCAGGCCCAGCGCGCGGTAGCAGTCAGCCTCGCTGTCGACGATCACCCGGAAGGCGTAGATGTCGCTCATCTGCGAGAAGCCGATCGACTTGCGCTGCAGCTTGCGCCAGATCGAGAACGGATGCTTCTCGCGGCCGAACACCCGGGCCGGGATGCTCTCGGCCTCGAGGATGCGGCTGATGTCGCCGCTGACCTGCTGCACCGCCTTGCCCTGGTCGACGCGCATGGCCTCGAGCCGGCGCAGGATGGCGTTGCGCGCGACCGGGTTGAGGTGCTCGAAGGCCAGTTCCTCGAGCTCGGTGCAGATGCGGTGGCAACCGATGTTGCGCGCCAGCGGGGCGTAGATGTCGAGCGTCTCGCGGGCGATCCGCTCGCGCTTGGCCGGGCTCTTGATGAAGCCCAGGGTGCGCATGTTGTGCAACCGGTCAGCCAGCTTGACCATCAGGACGCGCACATCCTTGGAGATGGCCAGGATGAACTTGCGCAGGTTCTCCGCCTGGCGGGCGTGTTCGGCGGCCAGCTCGAGCTTGGACAGCTTGGTCACGCCCTCGACCAGCTCGGCCACTTCCGGCCCGAACAGCTCGCTGATGTCGGCGCTCGAGGCGTGGGTGTCCTCGATCACATCGTGCAGCAGGGCGGTGACGATCGAGGCCGTATCGAGCCGGTACTCGGTGAGGATCCCGGCCACCTCGATCGGGTGGGCGAAATAGGGGTCGCCGGAGGCCCGGGTCTGCGAGCCGTGCATGCGGACGGCATAGACATAGGCCCGGTTCAGCAGGCCCTCGTCGGCGGTCGGATCATAGGCCCTGACCCGCTCGATCAGCTCGTACTGGCGCAGGAACTTGGGCGCCGCGGCCTTGGCCCGCGCGACGGCATGCGGCGCCGCATCGGGCGCCGCCGGAGGCGTGTTCATGGGAGGGGCGGCGGCGGGTGTCGTCGCCTCGATCAGTTCAAGAGGGTCTGTGCCGTCCGGGCTCAGTACCGCTCCTCCTGACCGCCATCGCGGTCGCTCTGCAGCGCGCGGATCAGTTCCTGCTCGCTCATCTGCATGTGGGTCGGATCCGACAGCAGGGCGACGGTCTCGGCCTCTTCCTCGGCCTCGGTCCGCTCGTCCACCCGCTGCAGGGTGCCGATCAGGCTTTCCTTCAGCCCGTCGTTGTCGACTACGTCGTCGGCGATCTCGCGCAGGGCGACGACCGGGTTCTTGTCGTTGTCGCGGTCGACCATCAGAGCCGAGCCGGCCGAGATGGCGCGGGCGCGGTGCGCGGCGACGAGGACCAGACCGAAGCGGTTGGGGATCTTCTCGACGCAATCTTCGACGGTGACGCGGGCCATTTGGGATTCTCAGCTTCCGGTGGGACCGGGGTACATAGAGTTTTGCGCGTCATTGTGCAACGCCGCAAGGCTGCGAAGGAGGTTACATGATCAAAGTTCTCATGGAGCGGCCCCTGCCCGCCGACTTCGACGTCCTCGACGACGCCCAGGCCGCCTGGCACGCCCGCGTCGCCCTTGACAGCATCAACGCCTCGAATGGCGCCATGCGCTGGCTCTGCACCTACGCCACCGAGGACCGCAAGCTGTTCGGGCAGGTGGAGGTCGAGAGCGAGGCGGTGATCGACGACTTCCGAAAGCGGGCCGGAATCGGAACCGGCATCCTGGTCCACAAGGTGCTGCGGGTGATCGACGCCGCGACGGCCGGCCCGCCGGGGATGACGAAGCCGGCATGACCGACCGCTGGCCCGATCCCGAAACCGCGCTCAACGGCTTCCTCGAAAAGTTCGACCCGGACATCGCCGCCGACGCTCGCGCATGCATGCAGCGGCTGCGGGGCCGCCTGCCGATGGCCGACGCGATGATCTACGACAACTGGAACGGCCTGGTGATGGGGTTCTCGCCCAACGACCGGCCGTCCGACGCGGTGCTGTCGATCCTGGCGGTCGCCGGCCACGTGACCCTCTGCTTCCTGCAGGGCGCGAGGATGAAGGATCCCTACGGCCTGCTGAAGGGCGCCGGCACGACCGTGCGGCATGTGCGGCTGAAGGGGCCGGCCGAGCTGGACGATCCGGAGATCTCGCATCTGATCGACCTGGCCCTGACCGGGGCGAAGGTCCCGATGGTCGAGGGTCGCAACGGCCGGATGTACGTCAAGTCGGTGTCAGCGAAACAGCGTCCGCGCCGACGGATGCCTTGACGGCGAGGGCGGCGGCCGTCTCGCCGCTCACCGGATGGCGCCAATCCGGCGCGATCTCCGCCAGCGGCCCCATGACGAACAGGCGCTCGTGAGCGCGCGGATGCGGCACATGGAGGCCGGGCTGATCGAGGACCAGTCGGCCGAACGCGATCAGGTCCAGGTCCAGGGTGCGCGCCGCGTTGGCCTCTCCCCTCACTCGGCCGAAGTCCCGTTCGATGGCGTGCAGGGCCTGCAGGACTTCGCCCGGCGGCAGCGCGGTCTCCACCAGGGCCACGCCGTTGATGTAGTCGGGCAGCGTCGGGTCCGGCCAGGCCGCCGAGCGCCACCAGCCCGAGCGGGCCGTCACCGTCAGGCCGTGACGCGCAAATTCGGCCAGCGCGGCCTCGAGCAGGGCTTCGCAGTCGCCGTACGCCCCGGCTAGATTGCCGCCCAGGGCGATGACGATGGATTCGTCCGATGCTGTTTGAGATATTGCGTTCAAGGATTTGAAAACATGACGTTTTACCCGACCGACAGGCTCGCCCTGTTCATTGACGGGGCCAACCTCTATTCCCAGGCCAAGGCGCTGGGCTTCGACATCGACTACCGCAAGCTGCTGGACGAGTTCCGCAAGCGCGGGGTGCTGATCCGGGCCTACTACTACACCGCCCTGGCCGAGAGCGGCGACGACTTTTCCCCGCTGCGACCGCTGGTCGACTGGCTCGACTACAACGGCTTCACCGTGGTGACCAAGCCGGCCCGCGAATACACCGACGCCCAGGGCCGCAAGCGCTGGCGCGGCGACATGGATGTCGAGATCGCGGTCGGCATGATGGAGATCGCCGGCAAGGCCGACCACCTGGTGCTGTTCAGCGGCGACGGCGACTTCCGGGCGCTGGTCGAAGGGGTCCAGCGCAAGGGCGCCCGGGTGACCGTGGTCTCGACCGTCAAGTCGCAGCCGCCGATGGTCAGCGACGACCTGCGCCGACAGTGCGACGCCTTCGTCGACCTCGCCGACCTGGGCGACATCATCGGCCGGCCGCAGCGGACGCATCAGCCGCGCTTTCTCAACGACCCCCCTGCCCGCACCCGCGCCGAGGTCGAGGCCGACGATGAGATTTGAGCCATGAGCCCGCGCTCCGAGCCGCCGCGCGACTGCGCGCTCTGCCCGCGCCTGGTCGAATACCGCCGCGAGAACCAGCGGCAGAATCCCGACTGGTGGAACGGCCCTGCCCCGTCTTTCGGCGACCCGGCCGCGCGGCTGCTGATCGCGGGCCTGGCCCCCGGCCGCACCGGGGCCAACCGCACGGGCCGGCCGTTCACCGGCGACCATGCCGGCTGGCTGCTCTACGACACCCTGCGGAAGACCGGCTTCGCCACCGGGACCTATGATCCGAACGGCGACGACGACCTGCGGCTGACCGGGGCGATGATCACCAACGTGGTCCGCTGCGCCCCGCCGCAGAACAAGCCCGAGACGTCGGAAGAGAAGACCTGCAGCCCGTTCTTCGCGGCCAAGCTGGAAGAGCTGACCAATCTGAAGGTCATCGTCACCCTCGGCGACGTGGCCCGGCGCAGCGTGCTGCGGGCCATGGGACTGAAGGCCTCGCTGGGCGAACCCGGTCACGGCTCGCAATTCCAGGCCGGACCCTACGCGGTGATCAACAGCTATCACTGCTCGCGGCTGAACACGAACACCGGCCGGCTGACGCCGGCGATGTTCGAGGACATTTTCGTGCGGGCGCGGGGGCTGTTGAGCTGAGCCTGGCCGCCTATTTAGCCGCCTCGACAAGGCCCTGGCAGGCCTCGCGGTCCAGCAGCACAGAAAACATCCGATAGCCTTCGGTTGCGATCATGACGCACCAGTATTGCTTGCCCCGAACGTCGGCGAGTTGAGATTCGTCCAGCACGATCGTCTCGATCAGGCGAAAGCCGTTATCGGACGTGACATCAATGGAATGGGCGCCGCCCGTAACGGTCGCGGCGCTCGTGCCCTTTGCCGGGACGGACATCAGGGGCGTCCCGTCGATGGTCCAGTGGGTCGGCGAGCCCAGGAAACTGTCGCCGTACAGCTCGCCGGCCGCCGCGGGACCGGCGATCAGGGCCAGGGCGGCGACGGGGGCCGCGGCGAAACGGACGATCAGCATGACGGGCCTCCCCCTTCGCGACCCAGTATCGGCGATCCTCGCAGAATGCCAAGCCCGCGCGATGCCTACGGACGCCCCTGGACGACCATCTTTCGAACCGCCTTCCGGCAGTTGTCCGGCGCCGCCCGGATTGCCAGCGGGAGAGTCATGGAGACGGGGACAGGTCAAGCTGTCCCAAGGGACACCAGGGGGCAGTTCAGCCTGTCCCCCTACCGTTCCTGCCCCCTGGCCGTCCTCCTACTCCTTGCCCGGCACCAGTCCCCAGGCGCCCTGGCCGATGATGCAGGTCTCGGTCCCGGGCGGACACAGGCCCTTCGACCGTTCGGCGTAGATCTGCTGGATGATCTCGGGATTGGCGCGCAGGGCCTCGCCGCGAAGGCGGGTGCTTTCGGCGATGCCGCGGGCGGTCTCGATGGCCGCCTCGGCGTTGGCCCGGGCCTCGGCGGCCTTCTGCTGGGCGGCAAGGGTGCGCTGCTCGGTCTGGGTGCGGGCCTCGACCGCGGCGGTGACGCTGGGCGGATAGCGGATGGTGCCGACCCATTCCATCTGGCTGATCTCGACGCCCTCGGCGGCCCATTTGCTGCGCACGCGCTGGAAGGCGCGCTGGATGACCAGCTGGCGGCCGGCGCCCATCAGCGAGCCGGTGCAGGGGGTCGGGGCGGCGGTCGAGGCGGCCGGCGTCGGCGCGACGCCCGGTCCGGTGGCCACCGG
>DAORNX010000019.1:0-2512 GCA_035441225.1 Caulobacter sp. | reverse complement strand
CCTGCTCGGTCTCCTTGGCGATGGCCGAGCGCACGTCGTTGCGGATCTGGCCGTCGAGCAGGTCGTCGAACGGTTGGCGCCAGCGGGCGTAGAGCTCGGCGGCCCGGTCGTCGCGCACGCGGATGGTCAGGTTGACGTCGGCGGTCATCGGCAGGCCGGTCTGGTCGGCGAAGGCGATCTCCTCGTTCTCCTTGCCGTCGGAATTGGCCTCGCGCGTATAGCTGTAGGTCCGCTGGCGGGTCGGATAGATGATGATGTCCTCGCCGATGCCCTTCCAGTGCCAGCCTGGCCGCAGCTCGGTTGGCTGGACGCCGGGATTGCGGCCGAACTTGGTGGTCTTGATGCCGGCCTCGCCGCTCTCGACCGTGGTGCTGCAGGCCGTGACCGTGCAACCGCCACCGACCAGCACGAACACCAGGGCGGCGACGGTCAGCCCCAGGCGCGCCACCCGGGGGCCGGAGGACGATCGTGACAAACGGCTGCCGATTTCGCTCATGCGGGCCTCCCCGGTCGGGCGGCGGTCCGTCCGCCGCCCTCATGGCGGGCATCAGGCCATGAGTCGCCCTACCCCGTCCGGTCGCCCTTCATCAGGCGGGCCTTGTCGCGCTGCCAGTCGCGCTCGGCGCTGGTCTCGCGCTTGTCGTGCAGCTTCTTGCCCTTGGCCAGGCCGATCTCGAGCTTGGCGATGCCTTTCTCATTCCAGTAGAGCTTGGTCGGGATGATCGTGCGGCCCTCGCGCTGGACCGCGCCGATCAGCTTGCCGATCTGCTTGCGGTGCAACAGCAGCTTCCGCGGCCGACGGGGCTCGTGGTTGAAGCGGTTGCCGCCGCTGTAGGGCGGAATGTCGGCGTTGATCAGGACGATCTCGTCGCCTTCCACCGCCGCGTAGGACTCGGCGATGTTGGCCCGGCCGTTGCGCAGGCTCTTCACCTCGGTGCCGGTCAGGATGATGCCGGCCTCCACCGTGTCCTCGATGAAGTAGTCGAACCGCGCACGGCGGTTCTCGGCGATGGCCCGGCCCACCTGGGTCATCAGATGACGCCCGCCTCGTGCATGGCGTCGAGGATCGCCGGCTTGACCGCCTCGGCGCAGGGAGTGATCGGCAGGCGGCAGTCCCCGGAGCAAAGGCCCAGATGGGCCAGGGCGAACTTGGCCGGCGCCGGCGAGGCGTCGAGGAACAGCGCCTTGTGCAGCCGCACCAGCCGGTCCTGCCAGTAGCGCGCCGTGTCCCAGTCCCCGGCCATGGCCGCGTTGAAGAAGGCCGCGCAACCATCCGGGGCGACATTGGCCGTCACCGAGATGCAGCCATGGCCGCCGTGGGCCATGTAGCCGAGGGCGCTGGGATCATCGCCCGACAGCATCAGCCATTCGTCACCACACATCAGCCGCTGGAAGCTGACCCGCGACATGTCGCCGGTGGCGTCCTTGACGCCGAGGATGTTGGGCAGGACCGACAGCCGGGCGAGGGTTTCGTTGCTGATGTCCACGGCCGTGCGCGAGGGCACATTGTAGACCAGCACCGGCAGCTGCACCGCGTCGTTGATCGCCCGGTAGTGCTCGTAGAGCCCCTCCTGGCTGGGGCGATTGTAGTAGGGCGTGACGCACAGGGCCGCGTCGGCGCCGACCGTCTTGGCGTGACGCACCAGCTCGATCGCCTCGGCCGTGGCGTTGCTGCCGGCCCCGGCGATCACCGGCACGCGGCCGCGGGCGGTCCGCACGCACAGCTCGACCACCTGCCGGTGCTCGTCATGGCTCAGGGTCGCGGTCTCGCCGGTGGTGCCGACCGGCACCAGGCCGTGGACGCCGCCGGCGATCTGCCGCTCGACCAGGGCGACAAACGCGGCCTCGTCGACCGCGCCGTCGCGAAAGGGAGTCACAAGGGCGGGCAAGGCGCCCCTGAAGGGAAACTGGACCATGACTTGCAAAAAGCCGTGAGATGGCCGCTTTCGTTTGCGGCTGTGTGTCGGTGGCGGACATTATGTCCCCGCACGGGGCGACCGCAACCGCCGCGCGCCGGGTTTGATGGCTTGGAGACGATGGTTTGACGGGATTTGCACGAAAGCTGGCGGTCAGCGCGGTGATCACCGCGATTCTCGGCGGCGCCGCGGGCGCCCAGTCGATGCAGCCCGAGGGCGGTCCGCAGCTGGTGACAACGCCCCAGATCGCCTACCGGCCGTCGCTGTCCGACAGCGACGCGGCCTATCTGAGCACGGCCCTGACCGTGGCCAGGGCCGGCGACGGGTCGCGCGCCCGTCTGGCGATGGATTCCATCCAGGATCCGGTGGCGCGCAAGATCGCCCTCTGGGCCCTGGCCGATGGCGCGCCAGACTCCCTCAGTTTCTTCGAGGCCGATTCGGTCCGTCGCGACCTGAACGGCTGGCCGCGCGCGGCCCGGCGCCAGGCCACAGCGGAAAAGCTGCTCGAGACCTCCGGCATGTCGCCCGACCGGATCATCGCCTGGTTCGGCGGCGCCGAGCCGGCGACCGTGCAGGGCGCGATGGCCCTGGCCGGC
>DAORNX010000018.1:13395-13601 GCA_035441225.1 Caulobacter sp. | reverse complement strand
ACCCGAGCCGCTGGTGGTCAAGGCCGACATCCTCGCCGACGGCGTCGCGCCGGTCGGCATGGAGGTCCTGCTGGCCCCGCTGCGTGGACCGAGGGGCGACGTCGACCGCTTCATCGGCCTGTATCAGCCCACCGCGATGATCGCCCGCCTGCTCGGCCGTCCGGCCCTTGCGCTCGCCCTCGGCGGGATACTTCGCGGCGAAAGCG
>DAORNX010000018.1:0-13249 GCA_035441225.1 Caulobacter sp. | reverse complement strand
CCATCAGTTCCTCGAGTTGTTCCAGGCTGGTGGCGCTGGCGATCGGGGCGGCGACCGCCGGCCGGGCCATGACCCAGGCCAGGGCGACCTGGGCCGGGGTCGCGCCAAGCGCCTGGGACACCGCGTCGAGCGCGGCCAGCACCTTCGGCCCCCGTTCGCTCTCGAGGTGCTTCTTGACGCCGCCGCCCCGCGGGCTCTTGCCCAGGTCCGCCGACGACCGGTACTTGCCGGTCAGGAAGCCGCTGGCCAGGCCGTAGTAGCTGATGATGCTGACGTCCTCGTCGAGGCACAGCTGCTGCAGCGGGCCCTCCACGCTCCGGTCCATCAGGTTGTAGGCCGGCTGCAGGGTGTCGTAGCGCGGCAGGCCTTTCGCCCGGGCGATGTCGAGCGCCGAATCCAGTCGCGCCGTCTCGAAGTTCGACGCCCCGATGGCCCGCACCTTGCCCGCCTTGATCAGCCGGTCGTAGGCCTCGAGCGTCTCGTCCTGCGGCGTATCGGCGTCGTCCCGATGGGACTGGTAGAGGTCAATGTGGTCGGTCTGCAGCCGCTGCAGCGAGCCTTCGCAGGCGGCGACGATGTTGGCGGCCTTCAGCCCCGGCTGGACCGGCCACATGCCAACCTTGGTGGCGATGACCACGTCGTCGCGCCGACGGCGTCGACTGAGCCAGGTTCCGATGACCTTTTCCGAATCGCCGCCCGTGTTGCCCGGAACCCAGGCTGAATAGACGTCGGCCGTATCGATGGCGTTGAAGCCGCCGGCGACGAACGCGTCGAGGATGGCGTGCGAGGTCGCCTCGTCCGCCGTCCAGCCGAACACGTTGCCGCCGAGCATCAGCGGGGCGATGGCCAGGCCCGAGCGGCCGAGAGGACGGTGTTCCATGCCTCGCTCCTTGTCCCTCTCCCCTCGCGGGAGATGGTGTCAGGCGAAGCCTGACGGATGAGGGGTCGCCGCGACCCCGTCGGATAGCAGCGCCGACTCCGAGGTTGACGGGATCATCAACCCCTCATCCGGCCGCTGCGCGGCCACCTTCTCCCGCAAGGGGAGAAGGGGCGAGCGGAAAATCACGCCGCCTTCACGGCCTCGCCGTCATGGACCGGCGCGTCCTGCGGCGGCAGGGCGGGCTTGCCGAGGATCACGTCGCTGATCTTCTCGGCGATCATCATCGTCGGCGCATTGGTGTTGCCGCCGATCAGGGTCGGCATGACCGAGGCGTCGACCACGCGCAGGCCCTGGATGCCGATGACGTTCAGCTCGGCGTCCACCACGGCCTGGGCGTCGCCGGCCACGCCCATGCGGCAGGTGCCCACCGGGTGGTAGATGGTTTCGGCCTTGGCCCTGATCCAGGCGTCGATCTCATCGTCGGTCCGCACCGCCGGCCCAGGTTCGAACTCTTCCTCGATATAGGGCCTGAGCGCCGACTGGGCGGCCACCTGGCGGGCCATCTTGACGCCCTCGCGGATCGCGCGGCGGTCTTCCTCGGTGGCCAGGTAGTTGGCGAAGATGGTCGGATCGTCGTTGGGATCGGCCGACCGCAGGCCGACCCTGCCGCGGCTCTCCGGCCGCAGCTGGCAGACATGCAGGGTGAAGCCGTCCTTCTCGATCACGGTCTTGCCGTGGTTCTGCATGATCGCCAGCACGGTGTGGATCTGCAGGTCCGGCCGGTCGAGGTCGGGCCGCGAGCGCAGGAAGGCGCCCGATTCGAGGAAGTTCTGCCGACCGAAGCCCTTCTTGAACAGCAGGTAGTTGAGGCCGGTCAGCAGCTGCTTGAAGCCCTTGTTGTAGCTGTAGGCGGTCTGCACGCCCCGGGTCAGCCAGCTGAGGGTGACGTCGAGGTGGTCCTGCAGGTTCTTGCCGACGCCCGGAAGCGCATGCACGACCTTGATGCCGTGCGGGGTCAGGTCCTCCGGGTCGCCGATGCCCGACAGCTGCAGGATCTGCGGCGACTGCACGGCGCCGGCGCAGAGCAGCACCTCGGCGTTGGCGTGGGCCGTCACGGACGCGCCATCGACCAGGTACTCCACGCCCGTCGCCCGGCCGCCCTCGATGACGATGCGGCTCGTGCGGGCGCCGGTGACGCAGGTCAGGTTTTTCCGGGAGAGGGCCGGATAGAGATAGGCCTTGGCCGAACTCCAGCGCTCGCCGTCCTTGATGGTGAACTGGTAGGGGCCGAAGCCTTCCTGCTGGTAGCCGTTGAAGTCCTTGGTCACGGGATAGCCGGCCTGGCGGCCCGCCTCGATGACGCTGGAATAGATCGGGTTGGGCGAGGCGGCCTTGGAGACGTGCAGCGGGCCCTTGTCGCCATGCCAGGCGTCGCCGCCACCCTCGAGGCTCTCCGAGCGCTTGAAATAGGGCAGCACGTCAGCGTAGCCCCAGCCGGTCAGGCCCATCTGCCGCCACTGGTCGTAGTCACGCGCATGGCCGCGGATATAGACCATGCCGTTGATCGAGGACGAGCCGCCCCAGCCCTTGCCGCGCGGCCACCACAGCTTGCGGTCGTTGAGGGCCGGCTCCGCCTCGGTCCAGAAGCCCCAGTTGTAGGTTCCCTTGTCCTTGATCAGGCTGCCCACGCCGGCGGGCATCTTGACCAGGATGGAGTTGTCCTTGCCCCCGGCCTCCAGCAGCAGGACGGTCCTGTCACCGCCCTCGGTCAGCCGGTTGGCCAGCACGCAACCGGCCGAGCCGGCGCCGATGATGATGTAGTCGTAGCGGTCGCCCACCTGGCGTCTCCCGGAGCAGGTTATCGTTGTTCAGGGATTAGTGACGCCCGCGTCAGGATTGGGCAACGAGAAAAGGGAGGGCCGTGTGGCCCTCCCCTCTCACGATCGTCGCGAACCAGGCTACGGACGGAAGGTCCGGCTCGTGGCCGCGCCGTTCATGAAGGCGAGAATCTCGCCGGTCTCGATGCGGAAGGTGTTGTTGCCGGCGTTCGAGTCGTCGTTGCAGCGGTTGCCGTCGATGAAGATGTCGGGGTCGTAGCTGATGCTCAGCGCGACGTGGCCGCCGAACTCGAAGTCGTCGAAGGCGTTGCGGATCAGCGGCGTGGTGAACCGTTGCATGGTCGCCCCCGGCGCGGCGGCGCCGGTCAACGGCCGGTCGCTGGCGTAGGCGCCGCCGGTGTTGCCGTTGACGGCCACCAGGTGGACGCCCTGCTGGTTGGCGCCCGAGCGCCAGGCCGAGCCGCCGGTGTTGGCGATCTCGTAGCTGATCCGGACCTCCCCGCGGCGCGCGCCCTTGGTCAGGGTCACGCCGACGATCGAGGGGTCGACATCACAGGTCCAGACGGCGACGGGCGCCGCGCCCTCGGGCAGCCTGTGGACCGGGGTGAAGCCCTTGGCCGTGATGGGTCCGGCCATGGCGGACGCCGCGACGGAAACGGTGGCGACAACGCTGGCGACTGAAACGATGGTCCTGAACATGGTAGTCTCCTGTTAGCCCCGCGAAGGATTTCGCTGAGGTCGAGACTGCGCGGCCTTTCCTGAACCGGCTTGGAGGGTGAAGGTTACCGTTCGTTCATGTTGGGAGATCGCTGTTCCGCCAGTCCGGTTGCCATCCCGGCCACAGTAAACCGGACAGCCGGGACCCGGATCGACCACGCCGTCCGGGATGACAGGTGCGAGGCGCCATGCGACGGTCCGGCATGCTTACTCGCCGCGCCGCCACCGCAGCCGCGCTCGCAACCCTGATTCCGGAGGTCGTCATGGGCGATGAGACCGAGAAGTACGGCCTGTTCGGCAAGCTGGTCGCCGCGCCCGGGAAGCGGGACGAACTGATCGGCTATCTGCTGGCCGGAACGGGCGCGATGCCGGGATGCCTGCTCTATGTGGTGGCGAGGGATCCGACGGACGCGGACGCTGTATGGATCAACGAGATCTGGGCCAGCCGCCAGCATCACGCAGACTCGCTGAAGCTGCCGGAGGTCCAGGCCGCCATCGCCAGGGCCCGGCCCATCATCGCCGGCTTCGGGCCCGAGCGGATCGAGACGGCGCCTGTCGGCGGCGCGGGTCTCTGACGACAGCAGACTGGAGAAGACATCATGACTTTCGGCGCGACGTCGACAACCGACGACGTCCTTTCGGGCGTGGCCTTGGGCGGCAAACGCATTCTGGTGACCGGCGTGTCCGCGGGGCTGGGCGTCGAGACGGCGCGAGCCCTTGCGGCCCACGGGGCCCAGGTGATCGGGACCGCGCGGGACCTGGCCAAGGCCCGGACCGCCACCGCGGGAATTCCCGGCATCGAGCTGGTCGCGATGGACCTCGCTTCCCTGGCCAGCGTGCGCGCCTGCGCCGACGCCCTGGTCGCGGCCGGCCGGCCGTTCGACGTGGTCATCTGCAACGCCGGCGTCATGGCCTGTCCGTTCGGCAGGACCGTCGACGGCTTCGAGACCCAGTTCGGCACCAACCATCTGGGTCACTTCGTGTTCGTCAACCGCATCGCGTCGCTGCTCCAGTCCGGCGGGCGCGTGATCTGCCTGTCGTCGGCGGGGCACCGGTTCTCCGACGTGGATCTTGACGACCCCAACTTCGAGCGCACGCCCTACACCGAGTTCGGCGCCTACGGCCGCAGCAAGACCGCCAACGCCCTGTTCGCCCTGGCCTTCGACCAGCGGAACAGGGGGCGTGGCGTGCGCGCCGCCTCCGTCCATCCCGGCGGCATCCAGACCGAGCTGGGCCGGCACATGACGCCGGAACTGGCGGCGGGCATGATGAAGTCGATCACCGAGGCGAATGCCCGGACCGGCGCGCCCGCGTTCGAATTCAAGACCATCCCGCAAGGCGCGGCGACCACCGTCTGGGCCGCCGTGGTGGCCGATGCCGACGAGATCGGCGGCCAGTACTGCGAGGACTGCCACGTCGCCGAGCCGCAGGAGGAAGGGCGCGGCGGCGCGCGCGGCTACATCCGCGACGCAGCGCGCGCCGAAGCGCTGTGGTCAAAGAGCGAGGAGATGGTCGGCGAACGGTTCTGAGGCTAAAGACCCCCTCTGGGCCGGCGAGAACCGCGCGCAGCCGCATCTGCAAGGTGAGACGATGACCGAACGCGCGCCGGTGACGGCGGAAAACCGCGAGATCGCCCGGGTGGTGGCCGAGACCTTCGGCGGCCAGCCCGAGGTCTTCACCTGGTGGGACGACGGACGGACGACCAGCGTCGACATCCTCTCCTGCGTCGACTCGCCCGGCGAGGGACTGACCGCCTACGCCACCCTGAACCTGTCGAATCACCCCCTCCGGGAGGTCGAGAACGACCTGCGGGTCGAACTGCTGGGCGCCTGTCGCTCGGCGACCGCACTGTTTCCCAGCCTGCTGTCGACCTGCGCCTTCAACGTCATCGAGCACGGAGCGGTCATCGGGCCGGGCGTGGTGTTTCCCGAAGTCACGGCGCTGTACGACCCCGCCCTCGCCATGCGGCACATCCTGTTCACGCCGCCGTTCTACTGGAACGACAGGCCACAGACCCTGACGATGCCGGGCCGGACCGTGGCCTGGCTGCTGGCCCTTCCGATCTCCGACACCGAGTTCGAGCATGTGAAGACAAAGGGGTTCCGCTCGCTGCTCGACGTGATGGAGGCCAGCCGCCCCGACGTCTATGACCTGGACCGGCCGTCGGTGGTGTGAAGCGCTTCGGAAGGTCCATTTCCTTGACTTTCCCATGCTGCACCGCCACATAGGCCTCGTCGCGGAGCATTCCGCGCTATCGGTCCTGCCCGGCCGCGTATGGAACCCACAGGTTCCGCCCGGGTCTCGATACCGATCTTCCCCATAGCGACGCCATACGCGGGGCGTTTCCCAGACGAACCCGCTGCCGACCGCAGGCCCGATGGCCGTGCGGCTCGAGTCGCATACGAAAGAGACCATGACCAATTTCGCTTCGCTTGGCCTGGCCAAGCCGCTGCTCTCCGCGCTGGCCGCCGAGGGCTACACCACCCCTACCCCGATCCAGTCGCAGGCGATCCCGCTGGTGATGGACGGCAAGGACGTGCTGGGCATCGCCCAGACGGGCACCGGCAAGACCGCCGCCTTCGCCCTGCCGATCCTGCACCGCCTGGCCGAGAACCGTCGCCCGGCTCCGCGCCGCGGCTGTCGCTGCCTGGTCCTGTCGCCGACCCGTGAACTGGCCACCCAGATCGGCGAGAGCTTCAAGGCCTATGGCGCCAACCTCGGCCTTTCCGTCGCCGTCGTGTTCGGCGGCGTGAAGTACGGCCCGCAGGTGCGCGCCCTCGCCGGCGGCGTCGATGTGCTGGTGGCCACGCCCGGCCGCCTGATCGACCACATCAACGAGAAGGTCGCCAACCTGTCGGAGGTCGAGGTCTTCGTCCTCGACGAGGCCGACCAGATGCTCGACATGGGCTTCGTCGTGCCGATCCGCCGGATCGCCAAGACCCTGCCGCGCGTTCGTCAGAACCTGTTCTTCTCGGCCACCATGCCCTCGGAAATCGAGAAGCTGGCCGCCGAGCTGCTGAACCCGAACCCCTCGAAGGTCTCGGTGACGCCCCAGGCGACCACCGTCGAGAAGATTGACCAGAAGGTTCTGTTCGTCGAAGCCGCCCGCAAGCGCGTGCTGCTGGCCGAACTGTTCGACGAGGCGGCCATGAAGCGCGTGCTGGTGTTCACCCGCACCAAGCGCGGCGCCGACCGCGTGGCCAAGGGGCTCAACGCCATCGGCGTCGAGGCCGCCTCGATCCACGGCGACAAGAGCCAGGGCCAGCGCGAACGCGCCCTCGCCGAGTTCAAGGCCGGCAAGATGCGCGCCCTGGTGGCCACCGACATCGCCGCCCGCGGCATCGATGTGGACGGGGTCAGCCACGTCATCCAGTTCGAGCTGCCCAACGTGCCGGAGGCCTATGTCCACCGCATCGGCCGGACCGCCCGCGCCGGCGCCAACGGCTCGGCCATCGCCCTGGTGGCCGATGACGAGCGCAACCTGCTGCGCGACATCCAGAAGGTCACCCGCCAGACCATTCCGGCCTGGGACCGCCGCAACGACAAGGGCCTGGCCCAGGCCCAGGCCGCCATGGCCTCGGTCGAGCCGGAGAAGCCCTACCGCGACCCGCGGGCGGTCAAGGCGGCCCAGCAGAAGCGCAAGCCGCAGGCCCTGGATGCATCCGGCAAGGCCCAACCTGATCGCGGCCAGCGCGCGCGTCACCGCCCGGCCGGCTACGAGCCCCTGGCGACAGGGGCCGGCGGCGACGCCCCGCCCAGGCGCAAGAAACCGCGCAACCGGAACCGCAATCGCTCCGGCGGCGGCGCGGCGGCCAGCGCCTCGTAGGAGGTGATCCTTCTCCCCTTGCGGGAGGAGGTGGCCCGCAAGGCGGGTCGAATGAGGGGTCGCACCCGGTCAGCCGGTTGCGGCCCCTCTTCGTTTGCGCTGGTGAAACCGCTCATCCGTCGGCTTCGCCGACACCTTCTCCCGCAACGGGAGAAGGGTTCGGTGCTATTTCCCCTTCCATTGCGGCGCGCGCTTCTGCGCGAAGGCCATGGGTCCTTCCTTGAAGTCCTCCGAGCGGAACAGGGCGCCGACGGCCGGAAACTTGAACTGCCCGCCGATGGCTTCGGGCAGGGTCTGGTCGAGGCCCTGCATGACGGCCTGCTTGCTCGCCCTGATCGACATCGGACTGCACTCGCAGATCATCTGCGCCCACTTGCGGGCCTCGGCCATCAGGTCGGCGGCCGGGACCACCGCGTTGACGAAGCCCAGGGCCTGGCCCTCTGCGGCGGGCACCCGGCGGGCGGTCAGGATCATGCCCATGGCCCGCTTCAGGCCGATCTGCCGCGGCAGGCGGTGCAGGCCCCCGGCCAGGGCGGCCAGGCCAACCTTCGGTTCCGGCAGGGCGAACGTCGCCGTCTCGGCGGCCAGGATGATGTCGCAGGCGAGCGCGATCTCGAACCCGCCGCCCATGGCCACGCCGTTGACCGCCGCGATCAGCGGCTTGTCGAGGTCGAAGCGGCTGGTCAGGCCCGCGAAGCCCGACGGAGGCGTGCCCATGCCGCCACCGCCGGCCTGGTGCTTGAGGTCGTTGCCGGCCGAGAAGGCCCGCTCGCCCGCGCCGGTGACGATGCCGACCCACTGCTCGGGATCGGCGGCGAAGGCGTTGAACGCCTCGTCCAGCTCGAAATGCATCGGCGAATGGAGGGCGTTCATCACCTCCGGCCGGTTCAGGGTGAAGATGGTGACCGGCCCCTCGCGGTCGACCGTGATGAACTCGTAGGCCATGGGTGTTTCCTCTTCTGAAGCCCTTCCCCCTGGAGGGGGGAAGGGTTTGGGATGGGGGTGGGAACAGGGACGGTTGGAAGGGAGTTGGCGAGCGACCAGGTCCTTTGCGGATCAACCGCGCCCGGGCCGATCACCTCCACCCCCATCCCCGACCCTTCCCCCCTCCAGGGGGAAGGGAGAAGAGTTTCCCCTCCGTCCGTCAACCGAGCTCCGCCAGCTCCCGCCGGAATCGCTTCCAGTTCTCGACGTAGTGCAGCGCCGAGGCCTTGAGGATCATCGCCTGCTGCTCGCCGACCTCGCGGATGACCTTGCCGGGGGCGCCCATCACCAGACTGTTGTCCGGGATCTCCTTGCCCTCGCCGATCAGCGAGCCGGCGCCGATCAGGCAGTTTTTCCCGATCTTCGCGCCATTGAGCACGATCGAGCCGATGCCGATCAGGCTGTTGTCGCCGATGGTGCAGCCGTGAAGCATGACCATGTGGCCGACGGTCACATTCGCCCCGATGACCAGCGGGATTCCATGGTCGGCGTGAAGAACAGATCCATCCTGAACGTTGCTGTTTTCGCCGATCGTGAGCGTATCGGTGTCGCCTCTAGCGACCGCGCCCCACCAGATGCTGGCGTTTTTCTTCAGAATCACATCGCCCATCACGGATGCCGTGGGCGCTATCCAGTATTCATCGTCCGAAGGCAGCCGCGGGGCCGAAGCGCCCAAAGCATAAACAGTCATCCGTACGCCCCGTATATTTGAAATAGCCGCTTGATTAACGAGTCCGAAACCACGTTAGCATCATCATAGTCAGGCGATTCGAAGGGGCGACAGCTACTTCGCATCCCGCCCGTGGACATTCGTCCACGGTCTCCTGACGACGGAGAAACGGGTGCCGCGTATTGCGTTCCGGCGTCATTGGGCGCCGCCAGTTCCGCGAAGCTGCAGCGAGCCGCCGGGCCGCGCACGCGTCATCCCGTCCGTCACCTCGAACCAAGGGCGAGCCTTCGCGGCCTCGCCCTTTTTTCATGCCCCACCGGAGGCTACCCCATGACCAAGCGTGCCCTGAAGCGGACCGTGCGCGAAGGCGCATTCGACCAGGCCCAGTTTCACAACGATGACGGCGGCAAGGTCCGTCGCCTGCCCGTGGGAAATGGCTGGTCGCCGCTCGGCCGGGATGAGGATCGCGAGCAGGGGTATCTCAAGACAATAAAACCAAAATCCGAGGGCCAGGCCGAGCTGATCAAGGCGATCGACGCCAGGAATCTGGTCATGGCCCTGGGCCCGGCGGGCACCGGCAAGACCTATCTGGCGATCGCCAAGGCCGTGGAGGCGCTCGAGGCGGGCAAGGTGGCGAGGATCGTGCTGTCGCGACCGGCGGTCGAGGCCGGTGAATCGATCGGCTATCTGCCCGGCGACATGGAAGACAAGCTGGCCCCCTACCTGCGGCCGCTCTACGACGCCCTGTCGGACCGCCTCAGCATGAAGCGGGTCCGGGCGCTGATCGCCGAGGGCGCCATCGAGATCGCGCCGGTGGGCTACATGCGCGGCCGCACGCTGAACAACGCCTTCGTGGTCATCGACGAGGCGCAGAACTGCACCTACGGCCAGCTCAAGATGCTGCTGACCCGTCTGGGCTGGCATTCGACCATGGTGGTGACGGGCGATCCCAACCAGTCGGACCTGCTGACCGGCCTGTCCGGCCTCGGCGACGTCGCGGACCGCTTCGAGGTCCTGCCAAACGTCGCCGTCGTGCGGCTCGCCGAACAGGACATCGTGCGTCATCCGCTGGTCGCGGAAATGCTGGGCGTGCTCTGAACGGGAACCCGTGGGCGAGGCCGCCTCAACGGCCCCGCCCGCGGGTTTCAGGCTTCGCCGCCGCCGCGCCGGCTGATCGCCAGCCCGACGAGGGCCACGGCGGCGGCCACCAGGGCGGTCGCCGCCACCGGGTGGTCCTTGGCCGCCCTGGCCACGTCCTTGGCCGCGTCCTTGACCGCCGGAACGGCCTTGGTGCGGGCCTCCTCGACCAGCTTCTCGGTCGCCTTGGTCAGGTCGGTCACGGCCTTGCCCATGGCGTCCTGGCTGTCTTCGCCAACGTGTTTGGCGGCCTTCTTCAAGGCATGCAGGGCGTCGTCGAGGAACTCGTCGCCGTCGCGGACGGCCTGTTTGATCACGGATTTGGGCATCTTGGGTCTCCCTGGGAGAGGACGCCTGCAACGGCGTGCGAGGCACCTTGGTTCCGCATCGGCCCCGCCGCGTTGACGGATGTCAAACCGGCGCCAGCCAGCCCTGATAGCGCACGATCAGCCCGGCCCACGGGTGGCCGATCTCGACGAAGAAGTGGAAACGGCCGTCCTCGACACTTTCCCAGGCCGTGACCGCGGGCGCCGACCAGGCCGGCATCGGCAGGCCCAGCAGCCGCCAGGACCGCAGACGCAGGTTCAGTCGCCGGCCGTCCCAGACCAGGGCCATGGCGAAAGCCGCGGGCCCGAACCGCTCGACCAGGCGTCGCCCACGGCCGGCCTCCTGGGTGCTCCGCAGTCGGTGACCGCCGAAATCGCGCCGCCATATCTCGATTGCGCCGCGCCGCTCCAGGTCGACGCGTATCTCGATGTCCTCCGCACGGGGCGGAAAGCCGGCCATGGCCGCGGCCCATCGCGCGAGCAGGCCGTCGCCCCGCTCGACCCTGGCGCGGCCGACGGCGGTCAGGCGAGCCTCCAGCGCATGCAGGCGCCGGATCGGTTCGGGAAGGACCGTCCAGGTTCCGCCGAGCAGGCGGGCGTACAGCCAGGCCGGATCAGCACGCTTGCGACCGACCCGCGGGTCGGGAACGGCCATGGCCGGCGGCTACTCCAGGTCTTCGGCGAGGATGGCCATCTCGAACATGAACGAGCCGGCCTCGTCCTCGTCCTCGTAGATCACGCCGATGAACTCGCCCTTCAGCTCGACCTCGGCCGAATCCTTCTGCTTTCGGGCCTTCACCGAGAAGTGCGGGTTGCCGAAGGTGCGCTTCAGGTGGGCTTCGATCTGCTTGATATGATTGTCGTCCACGGGGAGGCTCCGGGCATGGGGATTGGCCGCGGAACCTAGAGCCCCGCGGCGGAAAGGTGAAACGGGATTTGCGCCGGAGGGACCGGAAAATTCGCCGCGCCCGACCCCTTCGGTCAGATGCTGTAGTCGAAGATCTCGTCGGCCAGGGTGTGGTCCATGGTCCGGGCCGGCTGCTCGCAGGTCGGGCAGTTGACCAGCCGGGCCGGCACGCCGGCGGCCGTGCAGTGGGCCGGCACGTCCTTCAGCACCACCGAGCCGGAGGCCACCTTGGCGTAGTCGCCGACGTGGATGTTGCCCAGAACCTTGGCGCCGGCGCCGAGCAGAACGCCCTTGCCGATCTTGGGGTGGCGGTCGCCGCGCTCGGCCCCCGTGCCGCCGAGCGTCACGCCGTGCAGCATGGAGACATCGTCGCCGACCGTGGCGGTCTCGCCGATGACAATGCCCGTGCCATGGTCGAAGAAGATGCCCTTGCCGATCTTCGCGGCCGGATGGATGTCGACCTGGAAGACCTCGCTCATCTTGCTCTGCAGATAGAAGGCCAGAGTGTCGCGACTGTGGGTCCACAGCCAGTGCGCCACCCGGTGCGTCTGCAGCGCCTGGAAGCCCTTGAAGAACAGGAACGGCTGGACATAGCCCTTGCAGGCCGGGTCGCGCTCGAACACCGCCTTGAGGTCGGCCTCGGCGGCGGCGATCAGCGTCGGGTCGGCCTCATAGGCCTCCTCGGCGATCTCGCGCGCGCTCATGGCCCGCAGCTCCTGGTCGCCGATCTTGCGCGCGAACTGGTAGGACAGGGCCTCGGCCATCGAGCCATGCGACAGCACCACCGCGTTGAGCAGGCTGCCCAGCGTCGGCTCGTCGCGCACGGCCCGCTCCGCCTCGTTGCGCAGGGCGGCCCAGACGGGCGGCGCCACGGACGCCTCGACGACTTCAAACTGCCTGGCCATGCCGGGCCTCCCGTAATCCCTCATGCCGTCTATAGCACAATCCCTGCTAATTCGCCGACACGACCGCCCTTTCGCCGCATATGGGGAGCAGAGGGGCGAGCGCCAAGGACCGCGGCCGGACAGGCCGTCGCGGTTTCCATTCACCCGCGAAAGGCACTAGCCTGACACCATGCGCCTCTGGATCCTGATTTCCCTGTTCGCCGCCCTCGTCCTGCCGGATGTCGCCGCCGCCCGGGCGGCCGACACGCCCCTGACCCGCGAGGCCTTGCTAACCCTGCTCAAGACCGACCAGGTCTGGTGCTCGGGATGGCGGGACTCCGACCAGAGCTGCGAGGACATCGCCTTCATCGACATGCTGCCTGGCGACAAGGTGCGCCAGGTCAGCCGGTATCGCATGTCGGCCGAGCCCAACCTCGAGATGGTCGTGCGCGAGACGGTCAGCCTCGAGGGCGGCGAGCTGTGCTCGACCTTCCGGTTCAATGATCTCGAGATCGTCGTGCTGATGGACAACCAGCCCGCGCCGATCGAGCAGGCCGCGCCGATCCTCGCCATCCTGGCCCAGTCGATGGCCCACCTGGAGGGCAAGAAGTCGTGCGAGGCCTATGTGCGCGACGAGGCCACCGGGGATCTGAAGGCCCATGTCACCCTCGACGGCGAATCCGCGCCGGAGTTCGACTCCATCTACCGGCTGATCCGGCCGGACACCCGCATCCTGCTGCGTCCGATGTTCGAGAACGACGAGCAGTCGACCACGGTCTAGGCAAGGCCCATGATCCGAGACATCCCGCCCCCGCCCGGCTTCGGCGACGTGCTGCCGCTGGCCGCCGCGCCCGAGGTGCTGGCGTTTCTCGCCCGGCGGCGGTCGGCCTCGGCCCTGTCGCTGCAGGAACCCGGCCCGGACCCCGCGGCGCTGGAGGCGCTGCTGACCCTGGCCGCCAGGGTTCCCGATCACGGCAAGCTCGCCCCCTGGCGCTTCATCGTGTTGCGCGGCGAGGCCAAGGCGACTCTGGCCGACCGGTTCGAAGCGGTCGCCGCCGCCCGCCCCGACGCGCCCAGGCT